>JAAYZI010000219.1 GCA_012514925.1 Deltaproteobacteria bacterium
CCACCCTAACCCGGCTAAGACAATAAAAACAGTAGCCACTAGTGCGATATCAGGCTGTTCACTAATTGAACCAAAAAACAGCCCTGAAAGGATTCCGATCCCCGCTAAAACAGAGAGCCCCATAACTCGGTCGGCAACGACGCTCGCCAAACTGATGCCTTTGTCAGCGCTGTTTCCACTGACAAGTAACGATCTAACAAGGTCTCCTCCAATGGTACCGAAACAGAATGTGTTAACATACATTCCGATAAAAACCGCTTTGATTGTTCTCGCTAATGTGCACTTCACGCCCGCGGCTTGCAAAAGTACGTACCATTTGGTGCTTGTGATAACTTGAGTTAGGGCGTATCCCAGCACAGCAGTGAGTAGAGCTCGGGCAGAGACTGCGGCGATGCTCCGACGGAGCTCTCCAAAATCAACCATGTACCCCAGAATCGCCACCAGCGTCAGGGTAATTCCAAGCTTTATGAAAATTGCTTTCGGTTTCATCAAAGCTCGGCACGAATGCGGCTCTCCGCTAATTCCAGAAGTTCTTTTGGTTTGCGGCCGTCCTGCGAAATTGGTGCCAGCACGGTGCAGCTTAATTGTACACCGAATGGGATTGGTGCCAGGCCATAGCGCGCGAGTTCCCAGGACCCTTTAATAACAGTTGGGACGATCAGGGCGGAGGGGGTGTGTTGGACTAAGGTTGAAAAGCCGGCGCTTTTGAAAGGTTTCATGACTCCGTCTCTTCCGCGGGTTCCTTCGGGGAAGAGGCAGGCGGCATAGCGGTGTTCTTCAATATATTTACCGAATTGGCCGACAGCCGAAACAGATTGGCGCGGATTGTCACGGTCAATTAAGACCGATCCTCCATGGCGCAAATTATAAGATACGCTGGGGATGCCCTTCCCCAGTTCTTTCTTCGAGACATATTTTAAATGGTGATGGCGAAAAACCCAGCCTAAAAGGGGGATGTCGTACAAACTTTGATGGTTTGAGACTACAATTAAGGGAACGCCCTCGGGAAGCGGCCTTTCATAAGTGATTTGGATAGAAGTCCCGCATATTCTGAGGTTTGCCAGTAGGAGCCAGTCGATCAGGTCGATGGTCAGTTTGTGGCATGTATAGCCGCAAAGCCTAAGAGTTAGAATCTGTATTGGGTGAAAGACCAAAAGGATCAAGGCAAACGTAGCCAAGTAAAAGGGGGCCAGGAGCCAGCCGACCAGTTTTGCGAGGCTATTTTTCATATAATGTTGATATATCAAGCAGTTAGACCGCCAAGGGTGGCCCCTTAGCAGCAATAAACCCTATCTCGAAGTCACTAAACGGCACATTGGAGTATAGGAAAAGCTGGGTAGCTTGCAATACTCTCGGGTACAAAAGTTAAATTAAAACTTGAGATTGTCTATTTTTTTCATGATAATCGCACTGGTAACACAGTGTAATCACCTAATTTAATATTCATGTGAACGAATGCCTGGTACGTCAAACAGCTTAAGACTAGTTTACTATAATCGAATGCACCGGTATTGTAATTTTTTGAGATATGTTAGAACTTTGTGAACTATTAGCGGTGTGTCAGATCTTGTAACAGTCTATACTGTCAGCAATATATTTCACCCCTAGATTATATGCCGTGTATGGTTGGTGTTTTTTGGGTGGCTGACATCATGTGGATCAATCGAGGCGGGGCTTTTCTTCTTAGTTTTAGTGGGGAAACTACTTGGTGCAGATAGTTGATAATTATCGCCTAAAGATTGGCGGAAGGGATTATGTGCCGATCATGATCGGCGGAATGGGGGTTAATATCTCGACCTCTGAACTGGCATTGGAGGCCTGCCGCCTTGGGGGCATCGGTCATATATCCGACGCTATGGTGTTGGTGGTTACCGACCGTAAGTTCGGTACAACTTTTACGCGCGCCAAATACGAGAAGCACAGGCGTTATCAAGAGAGTATCGATAAGAGCGCAGTCAAATTTGATCTTGAAGATCTAAAGCAGGCGCAGATCATGCATGTGCAGCGAACCATGGAGAAGAAACGCGGCAGTGGTGCCGTGTTTGTCAATATCATGGAGAAGCTGACTATGTCAGACCCGCTTCCGACGCTTAAAACTAGGTTGTGCGCTGCTCTGGATGCGGGTGCGGACGGTATTACTTTGTCGGCTGGGCTGCACACTCATAGTTTAGGGCTTATGGAAGGTCATCCGCGTTTTCGTGATGCTATGATCGGCATTATTGTTTCTAGTTTGCGGGCGCTTAAGGTTTTCTTAAGAGGCGCGCAGCGTTTAAATCGTTTGCCCGACTATGTAGTGGTGGAGGGTCCTTTGGCCGGAGGCCATTTGGGTTTTGGACTGGAATGGGCTGAGTACGATTTGGGGGCGATTGTAAAAGAGGTTGTCTCTTTCCTGGAAGCTGAGGATCTTAAAATTCCTGTGATTGCTGCGGGCGGGATATTTACCGGGGGAGATGCCGTGGAGCTGTTGGAGTACGGCGCGGGGGGAGTCCAAGTGGCAACCCGTTTTACGGTAACACGCGAATGTGGCTTGCCGAATGAGGTGAAGCAGCAGTATTTCAAGGCTTTGCCTGAGGACGTAATCGTTAGTTCTTGTTCGCCGACCGGATATTTGATCCGTTTGTTGGGGACGAGTCCATGTCTTGGATCCAATGTAAAACCTAACTGTGAGGCTTTTGGGTACGCTCTTAGCAGAGAAGGCAAGTGTCAATATTTGGATGCTTACCAGCAGGGTCTCTCCGACAAGGTTGGAGCGAAGCTTCCGATTCAGGAGAAGATTTGTCTTTGTTATCATTTCAGCCAGTATCATTGTTACACTTGTGGTCACAACGTCTATCGCTTGAAGGATACTTCGATTGTAAATGAAGACGGCACTTATCAGCTTCTTTCGGCTGAGCATGTTTTTAAAGATTATCAGTTCAGTGTCGGTGATGAGTTGTGTTTGCCACAGCGCGCCAGCAAAACCGGTCTTGGAGCAGTCGTAGGGATTTAAGAACCGTCCCTATTAGTCAGTGTTATGATTAATCAGTGTTGTGATTAATTAATGTTGTATGCTACCGCCAAATGTCGTGCGCGTGATTGGTACAAGCAGGCCGAAAATGATTTTCTACGGGCTAAGGATTCATTAAAGGCAGGGCGTTTTGCGCAAGTGTGTTTTATATGTCAGCAAATAGCCGATAAAGCCGTTAAGGCTCTGGCTTTCCATCGTGAATTCGATCAGGTCCGCGGCCATTCAGTGACTGAATTGGTGAAGGCGCTGGATATCGACGGAGAATTGCTAAAAGCAGCCAAGCGGCTGGATCAGTATTATATTTCAACGTGCTATCCGGATGCTTTTCCCACAGGTGCGCCCTTCGAGTTTTTCACCGAGGAGCAAGCGCGTGAGGCTGTCAATTTTGCGGAGCTTTTTTTTGAACGCCGTAAAATTGGAGTTCGATTAATGAAGGATGGATGTCTAAAAAAAACTAACCTTTAAAGTTTCACGCCATCCGTCTTCGGGGAAGGAGCTGTTATGCCATTAGCTTTGAGATTGGCACGGCGAGTTGCTTCGGCATCGGTATCATACGGAACACTGATACTGCCGGAATAGGCACCGCTTATTACAATTTGCTTTTGGTAAGGGTTATTTGAAGTTGTTCCAACAGAATTTGTGGGAGGGGGAACTTCTCTTTCCTTTACGGGGGATATCCAAGTCTTAACCGTCTCCGAAAAAGTACTCTTTGAGTTGGTTGTTGACATAAAAATGACCTTTTCACTTTATTGATCTTACGCAAATTGTAAATCGTACATTTCACCTGAATACCTTACAGCTCAGGCTCAAGCCGATTCCGCCGCCCCGCTTAATCTCGTGTACTGGCAGCTGGTCATGCATACGTTATACTAACTTCGAAACCTAAATTTCCAGGAGATAAGCGCATTGGTAACACATTGTAATCACCTATTTAATGTTCATGTGAACGGATACGGTGACCGTTCACGCGGGGAATTGATTAAGGAATCGGTCATGCAATTTTGTTTTCAGCCTGGGCAGTAAAATTTCACTTCAGCGCAGAGTTAAATTCACTTTCTCCGGAGAAAGTGAATTTAATTCCGAGCCACCGTCAGCCATCAGCGGAAAGGCCAGGCTCTGCTAACCTGGGCTTTTATTAAACCTTGTCACATATACATA
>JAAYZI010000220.1 GCA_012514925.1 Deltaproteobacteria bacterium
AAAGGATTGGCAAACTAAACTAGTATGCTACGCGCGAGATATGTATATGTGACAAGGTTTAATAACAGCCCAGGTTACCAAAGCCTTTCTGGTGATGGCTGATGGTGGCGCGGGATTAATTTCACTTTCTCCAGAGAAAGTAATATTCAAGTAAACGGTTACCGGATACACTAAGCCTTTAGAGGAGCCCCATGGAACACCTAGGAACACCTAGGACGAGCGATCCTTACTTAAATATCGACCTTAGAAAGTAAAAGGCGTGCATAGCACGTAGCTTGGAACGGCCCCCTGTGCGGAAGCCAAACTGATAATCAACTTCAATGATCTTAGTGCGGCGCGGCAAGGCGCGAAGCAGATCGAACAAAACCTTATAGCCTCGCAGCTCAAAGCGCCCCGGTGCGGCCGCAACCACATCCTGTACCAACTCAGTCCTAAAGGCGAAAAGACCAGAGAGCGGATCCTTAATGCGTAGGCCGCACAGTCTTAACCTTTGCTGAGCGATCCATTTTGATATTCGTGTAACTACGATGCGGCACCAGTTTTGATTTTCGCGGTAAGGTAACCGCGCGGCCGCGACCAAATCCACACCCTGCCTAAGCTCTCGCAACATACGACCGACCACCTCCGGAGGATGCTGCAAGTCTCCATCCATAACAACGCAGTAGGCACTGCGCACTTCTCTTAACCCATCCAACACGCTGGCTGTCAGCCCCTTAATGTTAGCGCGGCAACGATCAATTAGAATCACTTTTGAACCCGCCGGAAGAGGCCCATCAGCTATTTCCCGCACCAATGACGGCGTACCATCCGTACTGCCATCATCCGCGACCACGACCTTGACCCCCGGATAAAGTGCAAACAATGCGCCCAATAAAGGAGGTAAGTTCTCAGCCTCATTAAGCGTAGGAATCACAATCGAAAGATCGGACCACTCTCCGTCCGCCACGTCTATTTCCTCCCATCAAAGTAGGCCATTAACTTAGTCTCAATCCGATCAGAGACCGCTCCGACTTTTGCCTCCAATGGTCGGCCGCTGATCCTCTCAAATGAATCAATATAATGACGCGCAATCCCCACCAGGTGCTCTGCACTAAACTCCAAAACGGGACCATCCCCTTTATAACCGCGATCCAACAACCACTGCCGCATCGGTTCCTTATCGAGCATCTCCGGGGCCTGCCCGTCCTGCAAACGCTCGCCGTATGAGGCCTTAACCCAGTAGCGCGAGGAATCCAAAGTATGAATCTCATCGGCCAGAACCAACTTCCCATCTAATTGTCCGAATTCGTACTTGGTATCCACCAAGATAAGACCCTGCTGTTCTGCCTGCTCCTGCCCCCGCGCAAAAAGCGCCAGAGCGACTTCCCGCACCTGCTGCCACAGACTTTGTTTCACCAGCCCGGCGGCAAGCAGCTCCGCCTCGGAAATCGGTAAATCATGACTGCCCTTCGGGGCTTTAGTGGAGGGGGTAATAATCACTTCCGGCAGTTTATCATAAGCTTTTAAGCCATCCGGCAACCTCACCCCGCTTACTGTCTTCCCAGCCTGATAGTCCCGCCAAGCGCTGCCAGCTAAGTAACCCCGCAGCACCACCTCCACCGGCAGGATCTCGCAATTTTTTACGACCATCACATTCGGATCCGGCACATCCACAACATGGTTGGGAACCAAATCGGAGGTTAACTTAAACCAATACATCGCAAGTTCGTTTAAGACCTGCCCCTTAAAAGGTACACATGTCACCACCACATCGAAACAGCTTAAGCGATCTGTAGTAATCAGCACCCGCTCCGAACCCCGATCATAACAGTCCCTGACTTTGCCCTCATACTTGGAGCCGATAAATTGAAAGTCAGTCTTTCTCAGCACGTGCGCCAACTGATCTCGCAGATCTTGGTCGCTTAACATGGGTCTTCCTTCTCTTACTTTTTGTATTGGACCTCTTAACAGTCTTCCCTCCCTCTCCAACCGGTTGCACAAGACGAAGGTTCTCAAAAGCCGCCAAATTCTCTTGCGACACAATTCTACGCACCGACAGTTTCCGCCACAATTCCTGGCGGCTGCCCGTTAGGGCCAAGCGCCAGGACTTAAGCGCGCGCTCAGGCGCATCCGCCACGGCTTCAAACATGCCCTGCAAGTACCGCACCACCCCTATATTGTTATGAATTGCAGTAAAAAGGGAAGGGTTACTATCTAGCAAAACCAACCCAGCGGCTCGACCATAAGCGCGCCTCGCGCAATGCAACGCCGCCCGGTTATGCCCACCCCCCGCAAATACTTCATTAAGATAGAGATTACCTAAAAGCCACCAGGCATAACCCTTGTGAGAGAGGCCCCTCCAGGGAGATTCGATCATAACTGCACTCAACAAATCGGGTTCGATTCCCCGTACATGGCCCGAACCCGCCTTCAAACGCACCCCCTTCAGCCCTGAAAAAAGCGCCGCTAAAAAAGAGGCTGTCTCCCGCCTAGGCTTCATTGAAACTCCGAATCGAGGCACCTCCATCACAACTTTAAGGTTGGCAGGCGCTCCTAACTCAGGATCTAAGCCCATTTCCCCAAGCTCTCGGGTGATTACGCCGGGTAGAGAAACTTGCAGCCAGCTATCAGAACCCCAAACCA
>JAAYZI010000221.1 GCA_012514925.1 Deltaproteobacteria bacterium
GCTTAGCAGGGGAATGTTATGCCACCATAGCAGCTGGGTGCGACACTCGGGGCAAAAGGACCTAGACGGAGACATAAGCCCGATTTCAGAAGCTTCGGGAGAGGCTACCCCCTCAGGGTGGACCTCCTCTGCGTCCTTAGCGGCGCTCTCCTCTCCTTCCTCTCCTTCCTCTTCTCTCTCTTCTTCCGACCTCTCTTCTTCCGACTGCCCGAAATCTCCAAAGCCTTTTTCGCGGCCGTAAGGGATGCGGTAGATACAGACCGAAAGAAAGCTCCCGATCACAAGCCCAAAGAGAATGCTTATTATAGTTACGAAGATAGGGTCCACAATCAATTGGATTCTTCAAAAATATAAAAGGATTGAAATCTTTTCATAGCCCACGCTAATAACGAACAATCCTTTGAATTCTACCCTTCTTACCCCATTACAGTAACCGCTCACGTATGGAATTGATTACACAATTCCGTACGTGAGCGGTTACAAGGGCGGGATAAAAGGATAGATTTACTTTGATTCCTCGGGCTTAGCTAACTTTTCTCTTAGCCGCTTCATTAAGCCGTCAAACTTTTCTTTGCGGATAATACCGGCGAACTCGTTTCGATAATTCACAACCAGACCGATATTTTCGATAATTACATCATAAACCTTCCACTCGCCGCCACGATTGACCAATTTGTAATCGAGGGGAAACTCGTCCCCCTTAAAAGTCACCATGGTGCGCACCAGCGCGCGGTTTTCTCTGACCCTATCTCCGGATATTCTAACCATGCCTCGTGTTACCACGCTGATTTTGCTTAGATAGGTTTTCGCTAGAAGGTCTGAGAAGACCTTCACAAACTCCGCGCGATCTTGGGCCGATAGAGAGGACCATTGCGAGCCTAGGGAGAGCTGGGACATCTGCTGAAAATCAAACTTAGGCTCAATCACCTTGCGCATCTCTGTTTTCCGCACCTCCAAATTTTTATCTCCCGGATGCGCTTCTGCGATATCAACTAACTGATCGAGAATTTTGCTCATTTCTTCACGCGGAGTTACAAGCGCAGGCTGCGGCTGAGCCTCCCGTTCTTGAGAAGCTACATCAACGGCAGCCCAACTCAGGCAACATGCCAGGAGAATGCAAACATAACTCTTAAGCTTCATAACCCTCTTTTTGATTCCAAAACACTAGCGCCAACTATGACCGGTAGGCTACTTGCCTATTCGCTTTCTTTATCACTTCCACCACTTAAATTGTGCACAATCTTCCCGATAATATCCTCAATATCCACAATCGACTCAGTTTCGGTAATTCTCCCATTTTTGGGGACATAAGCTTCCGAACTGCCACGTGAAATCTTGACGTAGCGATCTCCAATAATACCTTTAGTTCGGATGCTGGCAATATCATCTTCACGAATTTTGATATTCGGCTCAATGCGGAGTGTAATCACCGCCACCGGGTCATCCAATTTGATCTCGCTTACCTGGCCAATCTTAACGCCTGCCACTTCCACCGAGGCGCCCATCTGCAACCCTGAAATATTATCGAACTCGGCGTAGATATTATATTTATCAGACCCAAACAACTCAAAATCGCCAAGCCCCATGGCAAGATAAGCGGCGCACGCCAAAGCCGCAATTGAAAACACTCCAACCCAAAACTCCACTGAGAAACTGCGCTTAGGCAAGACTACATCCTGCCCCCCGTTTCCTTTGCCTTTATTATTGGATTCTAATTGGTCCATCAGTCTTTCCTTTCAAGAATTGCTGCACAATCGGATTTGTAGATTTTATAAGCTGAGCCGGGGGCCCTTCTTCCACAACTTTTCCATTCCAAAGCATCGCCACTCGGTCTGAAACTTGAAAAACTTCGGGGATCTCATGGCTGATTACTAGTCCTGCAAACTTCCACTTCTTACGACAGTCGTTTATCAACTCGTATACCTCTTGACCATCCATAGGATCCAAACCGGTATTAGGCTCGTCAAACAGAAATATCTCTGGCTCCCGCACCAAAGCGCGTGCCATGCCAACCCGCTTTCTAATCCCCATCGAAAGCTGTTCCGGATAACGAAATGCATATTTTTTTAAACTTAAAGCCTCCAGCATGTCCAACACACGTTGATTGACCTCATCCCGCGGCAAATGTTTCTCCTCCCGTAAAGGAAAAGCGATATTGTCAAAAACTGTCAAAGAATCAAAGAGCGCTGCAGACTGAAAGAGCACTCCGCAGCATGCCCGAATTTTATTGCGCCGCCCTTCGCTGCAAGCCTCGCAAATACTTTCGCCTTTAATCGTAATGCAGCCCCGGTCAGGCTGCAAAATACCCATAATCAATTTGAGCAGCACCGATTTACCGACCCCGCTCGGTCCCACTACCGCCAATATTTCATGAGGCTGAACCTGCAGACTCACCCCATCTAAAACGATCTGCCGCCCAAAACTCTTATGTACACCCTCAACCGATATCATGCCGTTTTACTGCAAGAACACCCGAGTTAAAATGCTGGTCAAGAAATAGTCCACAACCAGCACCGCCACGGAACTGGTTACCACAGAGCCGGTAGTGGCGCGATTTACACCCATGGCTCCGTACCCACAGGTAAAGCCCTTATAACAGCTCACCCAGCCGAAAATAAAACCGAACACCACCGCTTTAACCACACCTGAAACAACATCAAAAGTGTCGACCGCCGTCACCATCTGACTGACAAATGTGCCGGCACTCAACCCCAGCAGCCCTACACCCACTACATAACCCCCAAAAATACCCACAACGATAAAGATGCAGCAAAGCAAAGGCATCGCAACAATCCCCGCCAAAATGCGCGGAGCCATCAGGTACTTTATAGGGTCGACCGCCATGGAACGTAGGGCGTCGATCTGCTCGGTAATGCGCATTATTCCGATCTCCGCCGTAATGGCCGAACCGGCGCGGCCCACCACCATCAACGCCGTTAGCACCGGCCCAAGCTCACGGATAAGACTAAGCGCCACCGCCGAACCAGTAAAAGCTGTCGCGCCGAATTTCGAAAGCGTGTACTCCCCTTGCACCGCCATAACCGCGCCTGTAAACAAGCCGATTAGAGCCACTACCAGAGTGGAATGCGTGCCAATCTGAAGCATCTGCACCAGGAAAAGATAGAAGCGGAAGGGGGGCCTGAAAATGGCACAAATGGCATGGTACAAGAATATAACGGAAGCACCCCATCTCTCCGTGAAGCCAAGAACCGGAGCACCTATCTTTTCAACCGCTACAACCGGACTAATCGACATCATCTCAGTCCCCTAAACATTCGAGATTCTAAAACCCCGCCCCACTAAATAATATTCGTTTGAGGTCTTACGGGAAGCCTCTAACTCCTCACGGGCTAACTTCTTAAATGACGAGCGCGCGCCGCGCACGAACTCCTCAGTCCCGACGCCTTTAAATAGCTTGATTACCAGCGCCCCGTCTTCTTTAAGACAGAACCGGCACGCGCTCAACGCTGCTTCTGCCAACGCAACTGCTGCAGCACTGTCGGCTTCGCGCACCCCACTTAACTTAGGCGACATATCCGACAGTACAACGTCAAACTTAGCCCCAGCAAGCGCCACGGCCTGCTGCTGCACATGCGGGTCACAAGCATCACCTCTGAGCGTTTTGATGTGCGACTCCGCAAAAGCTTCAATTTCAACCAGATCCAATCCCAAAACCAAACCCTTCGGGCCTACGGCTTTCCCGGCAAACTGCAACCAACCCCCTGGCCACGCCCCCAGATCAAGCACTTTAAAACCAGTCCTAAACAGCTTGTACTTAGCGGAGAGCTCCTCAAGCTTGAAGTAAGCTCTTGAGCGAAACCCCTGAGATTTCGCTTTGTTATAGAAATGATCTTTTCGATTATAAGAACCGGGCATCTTGTGCTTTTCGACCCAACGCACAGTTATAAGCTGTACGAACCAGTATCTAATACAACAAACACTGTTTTGGTTAATCGAAACTTTTATAAAACCTTGTCAACATTAGGCCGTATTAAACTAAGTGGTCCTACTTTTATATGAAAAAATCATACACTTCCAGTACGACCAAATCCCAACTAGTACATATAAGCCCCATACGCCTATAGGTCAAACTGGCGTCACACCCTTACCTAGTATTAATATAACGGGACTTTCTCTCCTTTTTCGATCTTGCCTTTCCATATAAATACTGATATAGAAATATAATCGAAACGGTTTGAGAAAGGGGGTTCCTATGGTTGCATTTGATTTCGCGCTTACAGTTGAGCTGATTGCCGCACTTCTAACCGCGCTCTACATCGCCAAACTCCTGGTGCTAAAGGGTGAGATTGACCGGCTCTACACACAAAATTATCTGCAACGTCTGTTGATTCTAACCGAAAAGAACAAGAAGTAGATCTTATCGGAAGTGGAGCTATGACAGAAAAGGGGTTACCGTCATATCTCCAGGATTTAAATCCGCCGCAGCTCGAAGCGGTGAAGCATCTGCATGGACCAATATTGATCCTAGCCGGTGCCGGCAGCGGGAAAACTAGAGTGCTAACACGACGCGTGGCGCACCTAGTACTTGGTCATCGCGTCCACCCTAAAAATATCTTAGCTATCACCTTCACAAATAAAGCCGCCGGTGAAATGAAAAAACGCCTGCAGGCGCTCTTAGGGAAGAAAGCTGAAGACCTGTGGATGTCTACTTTTCACGCCGCTGGTCTACGCATCCTGCGACATCACGCCCAGCTGCTTTCATATAAAAGCAACTTCGTAGTTTACGACGAACAAGACAGTACCCAACTTCTTAAGACAATTCTTAAACAGATGAACCTAGATGAGAAAAAAGATTCTTATCACAAGTATAAACGCGCCATTGATCGCGCCAAGAACAACCTGTGCTTACCGGAAGATTATGAAGGCTCCAAGGTTTGGAACCGCTATGAATCTCTGCTTGAAGTAGAAGTGTACGAACGTTACCAACAGGCCCTCTTTCAAGCAAACGCCATGGACTTCAACGACTTGCTGCTAAATACAGTGCTACTCTTTCAGAAGTTTCCGAACCTGCTCGAGCATTACCGCCAACAGCTGCATTTTATGCTGGTTGACGAATTTCAAGATACCAACAAGGCTCAATACGTACTGGTGCGCCAGCTTGCAGAACCACGACAAAACTTACTGGTCGTGGGCGATGATGATCAATCCATCTACACATTCCGCGGAGCCACGGTGCAGAACATCCTTGAGTTTGAACAAGATTTCCCCAACACTAAGGTCGTCAAACTTGAGCAGAATTACCGCTCCAGCGGTAATATCTTAGAAGGTGCGCACGCCATTATCTCTAAGAACTTCACTCGCCAGGAGAAACAATTGTGGACTGAAGCACCCACCGGTGCTCCAATTTTTATTTTCGCCGGAGAAGATGAAAGTGAAGAAGCAAAATTCATAGCCACGCGCATCCAGCAGCTCCATCAAAACGGCAGACCACTTTCAGAAATTGCCATCTTTTACCGCACCAATGCCCAGTCCCGCGCGCTAGAAGAAGCCTTGGTGCATCAGATGCTGCCCTATCGCATTTACGGCGGCCAAAAATTCTATGAGCGTAAGGAGATTAAAGATATCCTGGCCTACCTTAGGCTAATCGTAAACCGCAGCGACCATCAGTCTTTTGTGCGCTCACTCAACACACCGCCACGCGGGATAGGCGCTCAAACCCTCGCAAAGATCGTGGCGCGGGCGAAAGAGGGCGGCATTTCGCTGTGGGAAGCCGCATGTTCTTACCGAGAGTCGCTTCCTAAAATCTCAAAGTTTCTGAATTTGATTGAGGAACTCTCCGCCTTAGCCAAACATACCATACTCTCCGAGCTGGTCCGCATCACGATTGAAAAAACCGGCTACAATCAAAAACTAAGCGACACAGAGGATAGCGTGGCCTCCTCACGCTTGGAGAATCTTAGAGAGTTACAAGCCACTGCCTACAGCTTAGCAAACGTGGGAGAAACCCCAATCGAAAGTCTAATTCTGTTCTTAGATCGGATCTCTCTCATCAGCGGCGATGAAACCCCGCAGGAACAGACTTCACTGGGCACCCCGCTACAAACCGACAAAACAGCCCCGCTCCAAGCCATCTCACTTATGACCTTACATCTGGCCAAAGGGCTTGAGTTCCCGGTCGTGTTTCTTAGCGGAATGGAGGAAGGCTTGCTGCCACACTGGCGCACTCTGAGCGAAGTAGGAGATGTGGATGAAGAGCGCAGGCTGTGCTACGTCGGCATGACCCGTGCCAAAGAAGAGCTCTATTTGACCAGAGCCTACAAGCGCGGCCTCTTCTCCGCCGGAGGAGGCTTAGGAAACGGCAACAAGTTCCGGGAGATCAGCCGTTTTATCTATGATATTCCGACCTCGCTCTTATGGGATGTAACTGGCCACTCTATGCCAGACCAAACGCAATTAGATCCAGATTCCGGCTCTGAGGACTTGCTGTATCCAGACGAGCTTGAACTGGAAAACGGCTGGCCCAAAAAACGAAAGAAAAAGACGTCGGCGTTTAAGATTGATGAGCTGGTCAAACCAGCGGATGAGTTATAAGTTGTACTAGACAGGATTACTAATCAGGATTCAATACAACAAACACTGTGATCGTATCCCGGACTTGCACAGTTCAACTTTCCGGCAACTTCTCCCACCCTAATTCCTCAGCTAGAGACTGCTTAAACCAGGCTTGCTGAGCCACTATTAGCTGGTAATTGTAGTCCAGATCCTCAACCGTTACTCCGGCAAGCCCCAAGCTCGCGCTGAGCACCAAAAAATGCCCGACCAAACTGACTTTAATCCCAACCAAACCATCCGCAATTTCAAGCGCAGCCGCCAGCATTTCATGTCCACCCCGCACTGGCACAGTAGCGACATTAACCCCCATGTAAAGGGTCGTTTCAGATATCTTCTTTAAACTCTCTACCAGAATTTCAAGTTCTTCTCCCTCTCCCAAAGTGAGCATCCACCTCACATAATCAGCGGCTTTTTCGCTGACACATTCTCCCGGATCAAACCCCCGTCGTAAGATAAAATCTTCAACCAAATTTACCGGATCTCTACCACCTGCAATCTTGCGGATCGTCATTACCGGAAATTTCTTAATCTTTGCCATAAAGCCTCAACAAAGCTAAAAGCGCGCCTAACGGTGATAGGGATGTCCGCCTATGATCCGCAAGGCCCGATACAGCTGTTCAATCAAAATAAAACGCGCCATTTGAGAGGTGAAAGTCATGGGCGAGAGTGAAAGCAGCTGATCTGCTCGCTGGGTAACTGCGGCGTCCCAACCCTCCGGCCCAGCAACAGCAAAAGTTAAACTAGAGATGCCGCGATCAAAACATTGCTTAAGCATTTCCGCAAACTTCACAGTAGTGTAGCTCTGGCCATTTTCATCTAACACCACCAAGAAGTCATTTTCTCGCACTTTGGCGAACAATGCCTTACGCTCCTGTGTCCTAATCAATTGAGGCGTTGCCGAAGCACTATCGCAGCTTCCCAGCTCCACCAAGTTTATCCTAGCTTCGCTACCCATACGCTTGAGGTACTCCCGTTCGCCCTCAAGGAGGAACTTATGTTTGGTTTTGCCGAAAGAATAAATCGAAATCTTCATAGTCAGTCTTCCATCGGGAGATATATTGCAGCCGCACCTCTAATTGTCCAGGAAATGTCAACCTACGACAGCTCTTATTCTACATTTCCTTTGCAGTTACAATACCTTATGTGAATATGAAATCAAACGAAAAAAAGCTTAAGGATCTCCCAAATCTTGACGATAGCACTAATTGCAGAAAGGAATCTTATGTTGGCCGCCACGGAAGGGTTACAGTGTAGAAATGCTACTATTTGGAGTCTTTTTTCACGGACGAGGTGGTCATGAAAACAGAAAAAATTGCTCGCTTATTATCCGCCCTTGGAACTCAATCATCACAGCAAACCGCAGCGCACCAAAATAGGGCTGCCGCCACGGTTGAGCGCGCGCCTGAAAACGCCGATGCCGTAAAGCTTTCGGCAACGTTCGGCGGTGGATTGAAGGATGTTGAGGAATTCAAAGACAGCGACCGAGTTTCGCGCCTTAAAGCCCAGGTTCAAAATGGAAGCTACAAGCCCAAGTCTGAGGATGTAGCTGCGGCTCTAATTCGAGACTTAGGAATCTAATGAGTTAACAGGACTCACCATCCTGAAACTAATCTTTGCCGATGTAAGCGTTCTCGGTATCCGGTAACCGCTTACGCGTGGAATTGATTACGCAATCCCGTGTTTTCAGCCCGGGCGGTAAAATTCCACTTTCTCCAGAGAAAGTAACCTTCATGCAAACGGATACAGTACCACCTACGCGTGGAATTGATTACGAAATCCCGTGTTTTCAGCTCGGGCAGTAAAATTCCACTTTCTCCGGAGAAAGTAACCTTCATGCAAACGGATACAGTACCGCTTACGCGTGGAATTGATTAAGCAATCCCGTTTTCAGCCTCAATAATAACGCAGAGTTAATTCCACTTTCTCCAGAGAAAGTAACCTTCATGCAA
>JAAYZI010000222.1 GCA_012514925.1 Deltaproteobacteria bacterium
GAAATTTAAGAAGGGCTGCTCCTAGTACGAGAGGGCCGGAGTGGACGGATCAATCGTGTACCTGTTGTCGCGCCAGCGGCACCGCAGGGTAGCGAAATCCGGAATAGATAACCGCTGAAAGCATCTAAGCGGGAAGCTAGCTTCAAGATAAGATTTCCCAGGGACTTCGGTCCCCTGAAGGCGTGTTGTAGACTACAACGTTGATAGGCTGGAGGTGGAAGTGCAGCAATGCATGTAGCTGACCAGTACTAATTCGCCGTGAGGCTTAATTTTTTATTTTTCGATTTCATCGAGATACTTTGAGCTATAGACTATGCTCGATTGGTTGATGGCCTTGGCGTGAAGGGCTTTCCTTCTCCCGACGCCGTCAACCAGTTGTTTCCTTCTTGCGTTCGAGAGTATTTATTCGTGTATGTCAGTAGCTAAACTGGGCGACGAGATACCAGGAAGGTAACTCCATTAAGGTGGGGTTACCTTCCTGGTGGTTATTGCGGAGGGGACACACCCGTTCCCATACCGAACACGGTCGTTAAGCCCTCTAGCGCCGATGATACTGGAGCAAACCGGGAAAGTAGGACACTGCCGGGATTTATGCCCGCTAAAGCGCAAGCTTTAGCGGGCTTTTTTTTTAAAAAAAAGTAATACCCATGCAAACGCTTACGGTTGTCGCAACACTTCCTAACTATTATTATACTGCGGATGGTATTGGGAAAGGGCCTCGTTTGATAAGCTCCGTGTAATTAGGGTACGAGTGACGATGGAAAGAATCGGCATCATTGGTTATGGCAGGTTCGGTAAGGTTTTGGCCGGAATGCTTAAGGATGATTTTGAGGTGCTAGTGTGTAGTCGGCGCGATCTAAGCGCCGAAGTAGAGGCTGGTGTACGCGCGGCTACTCTGGATGAAACCCTCGCTTGTGAAACGCTTTTTTATGCAGTTCCGATCTCTGAATTCGAGCATACCTTAAAATCTCATCTGCCCTTTTTTGAAAGAGAGAAGAAGCCCAAAGTAATAATCGATGTTTTATCCGTAAAGCTATATCCGAAAGAGGTGATGCAAAGCTGTTTACCTGCGCATGTGCATGCCTTACTGACCCATCCTATGTTTGGTCCCGACAGTGTTAGGTCCGGCGGGCTTGAGGGTCAGCCCATTGTAGTTGATCGTTTGACTCTTTCGGACCAGCAGTATGATTTTTGGAAGGGAGTTTTCGTCCGAAAAGGTTTGCGGGTAATTGAAATGTCGGCGGAGGAGCATGATCGCTTAGCGGCATACAGTCAAGGTCTAACCCATTTCATTGGCCGTGTATTGGATGAGTTAAAAGTGAAGCCTTCTCCGATTGATACCTTGGGAGCCAAAAAGTTATTGGAAATCAGGGAGCAGACTTGTAATGACACTTGGCAGCTGTTTACCGATTTGCAAACCCGAAACCCTTTTACGTTGGAAATGCGCGTAAAATTAGGGAATGCGGTGGATCGGATCTACGGTAAACTTCTTCCTAATCGCATCGACTCGGAAAAATTAGTGGTTGGTATTCAGGGTGGTCGGGGCAGCTTTAATGAGGCCGCGGCGCTTTACTATCTTAAGCGCGCCGACGTGCAGAAGTATCGGCTGCATTATCTTTACACCAGTGCTGCTGTGCTTAAAGCGCTTTACGAGGGAAGCGTCGACCGTGGCCAGTTTGCGATTCATAATTCTGCGGGTGGCATCGTGGATGAGTCAATTGAAGCTATGACGAGGTACAAATTTAAAATAGCAGAGCAGTTTTCGATTAAAATTTCACATGCTCTGATGATCAGACCGGACGCATCACTGGATGAGATCGATACAATTATGACCCATCCCCAAGTGCTTAGGCAGTGTAAGGTTACATTAGCCGAGAAATATGCACGCTTGAGGCTTACCAGTGGTACGGGAGATTTGGTTGATTCAGCCAAGGTTGCCGAGCAATTGGGGGCCAAAGAGCTGCCGAAAAATATTGCAACCATGGGCAGCTCCAGATTAGC
>JAAYZI010000223.1 GCA_012514925.1 Deltaproteobacteria bacterium
AATATAGCAGGTTCAGATTTCTTTTCAAACCTTAGCGACAAATCCTAAGTACCTCCCCTGATCGGGGCGGCTGATTTTGTGAACGGATAGTGTTTTCACCCCTAAAATGTTTTCGCCCTAATCAAAGATCCCCCGGGTGGACTTGTGGCCTTAGAGGGGACTCGTGGCCTTAGAGGGGACTCGTGGCCTTAGAGGGGGACTCGTGGCCTCAGAGGGGGCTTGTCCCCTTAGAGGGGGCTTGTCCCCTCTAGGGGAAAGTTTAACTGTACGTAGATTCTGTGTAATCAATTCCGTACGTGAACGATTACAGCGCGCAAAATTTTTGTTTAGCCTCAATAATATCATGGGGTTACCTTTACTTTCTCCAGAGAAAGTAAAATTACGCCGCCTTTTTACCTGAGGCACTTTCTCCAGAGAAAGTAAAATTTCACCTCCCAGGCTGAAAACAAAATTGCATAATTAATTCCATACATGCTAGCTCCAAGCAGGGTAGAGCGCGCCGCCCTCTTAACCAACAATCCAAATCTACTCCTTTTTTAGCATTACATACTGTGATACCCTGGTTTCGTTGCAAACGGGTTCTTCCGCGTCGACTACGCCATTAACAGGGTCGCCTTGCCGCGGTATTGACGTTAACTATTTGTTTTTGTTGTTAAATTTTGGCGTGCGCCAAGATTGCGTTTGTTCATTTACAAAACAATCCCGGTAGAAGCAGGTTCGGTTCCTGATGCACCCTACCACCCAGGAATTACCGCCCTAATCAAATTGCCGTTTGCATTTAAATCCCAAATCAAACGGGGGGTGGAGTGCATCAGGGGTGATAAGGTTAACTTGGAGTTTACCCTCCTGATGCGGTGGAAACCTGTCCGGGCTATTCTCGGCCCAGGGGGAAGCAGATGGCAAAACGGAAGAAATGGAAGTGGGTCCACTCACCTTCACGTCGCGCTCTAGAACGAATAGAGCGGGAAATGGAGAAGAATGGAGTAGACCTGTCTCTGCAAGATCTGCAGGACGACCCTCCTCTGGACGTCGTCCTGCGCAGTAGAATCAATGAAAGGGACTTCTTCATCGAAGTTGACGAAGAAGAACCCGAAACGGTGTCCATTCTGGAGAGGGCACTCTCCAGGCTGAGCGCCACGTATTGACACAACACATAGGGAGCGGGGGGTTTTTTCAAATGTTCTAAAACCCCCCTGATGCTCCCGTTCCCCTGCCATTGCATATTCTGGAATCACTAACCAAGTGGCTCTGAAAATTGATAACCGCCCCCAAGACGTCGTACTCATGGTTGAATGAAGAAAGTTCACAGATTTCTCTTCCCAGCCCCGATGATACCACGGAGTTGTTTTTACTTTCTCTGGAGAAAGTAATATTCACGTAAACGGATATCCATCATTGAAGTCAAATACTGTTTCGACACATAAAGCAACCTCTTGAAGCCTCACCCCTTAACCCCCTATCCTATAGCACATGCACCGCGTACTTCTTTGCACCTTATGTCTGTTTCTGGCCACCGCCGCCGCCCTGCCCACTGATTGTAGTGCTCAAGCCTCCAAGAGCAAACGTGAAAAACGATTTCCCGGTTACGGTAAATATAGGAAGCTCTTCAAACAACTTTGCGAAGGTATTAAACAAGATGGGCATCAAGTATTTTTATACACTCTCCTAACCCAAGATTCCACAAAAGCCCTGACCTGCACAGCTTGTCCATCCTTTTTTCGGGCTTTCGCCTCCGCTTGCAAACCACCCAAGCCAAAAAAGAAGAAAGAAAAAAAGAAAATTGAAGAAGAAAAAAAAGAAGAAGAAGAAAAGGAACTCACACAAGAGGAACAATTAAAACCCATAGAGCAGCCACAACCAAGTGTCTCCACCACCGAGTCTGCGTTGACACTCTCTTCATCAATTGTGAGAAATCAAGCCGCTGCCAACCCCAGCTTCGAAGTAACTAAGCTCCTCAGCAAACTGCCTCAAGATCCGAGCGCCCTAACTAATGCTCAGCAAAGCTACCTCGAGGGTTTGAGCCAAACACTGTCGACTCCTTTTAGAATTAACCAAGGCTTTAACGACTACCAGCGCAAGTTTATCAAAATCTGCATGGAGCTAGATGAAGACCGCATGCAAACAACCTTTTATAAGAGCTTGCCCCCTCACAAGGACGCTCCTCTCGAATGCCTCGGCTGCTGGCCTCTCCTTATGAACCTGTCTAGTGCCTGCGAGCCGGATTCTGAAGAAGAAAGTTTTAACACATCTGAAATTAAAGCTCCTAGCGAAATTAGCGGCAACGTCAGGGATCGAGTTGAGACGACCTTCTCAGAAATTGCAAACAATGTGGAACTCGTGGATGCTGGAGTACCTGCTGTAAACTTACTAAGCGGCGCCCTAAAAAGCGCTGCCATTAAAGATCCAGCCGCCTCCAGATATTTAGGCGAGCTCGCCGGTATTATTTCGGCCCCATTTGAGATCTATGGAATCGTGGAAAACTTCGCTCCAAAAATGGAAGAGCTTTGCCAGGCGCTCGCACTCGATGGGCGCAGACAGGCACTCTCTAACATTTTAACGGCAAGCTTGCCCCAAACGCAGGGCTGCCCGGCCTGCCGCGCTCTTATTAAAGAGCTTGCTGATGCTTGCCATCCGGACAAAGCCTCTTCGCCAACAACCACGCCCACAAAACAACCCTCCCCGTCTAGGCCCCCTGTCAAGGAACGAGAGCCCCATCTTGAAGTCATCAACGCTGCATCCAATGCCTTCCAAAGCTTGGCTAAAAATATAGATTGGCGTTTGGCCTGCCTACCGGGCGTTGAATTTCTGCTGAAAATTCTAAACGACCCTGAAGGAAAAACTAAAGCAGAGCTGGAGTATTTCAAAATACTGGCGGGTTACATCGAGGCTCCTTTCTCAGCTGAGCTAACCGCCAAGGCACGCAAGGCAGCCAAAGAGGCGCAGGCTCAAAGCGATGAGCCTGACCGCAAGAGATTGGATGAGCTTTTCAACTTTTGAGGTGTTGCACTGACCTTCCAGCACGGTGCGCCATAAAACACTAATGACATGCGAAACCGCGGGAGATATAATTCCAACGTGACCGTTCACATGAATATTAAGTTGAGGGGTTACAATTCGTTACTATTGCAATTATCAAAGGGGCAAAGTGGTCGCCCCCTGAGGGGGTCTTTTACCTCAGCTTTGGTGTTAGTGGATTTTGTGTAATCAATTTCATACGTGAACGGTTACAGGCCTTCAATGTTTGTAGATTTTGTATAATCAATTCCATGCGTGAACAGTTACATTCCAACGATGTCTAAAAAAAACCTGCACAGTGAAGTTGAAATCCCTCAAGCCTTAAACCTTACCACTTCGGTGAGCCTGGGACCTTTACAAGTTGAGTTTTTACAGAGGAGTCTCAGCACATTGGAGCCACGTATGCCGCTTTGTCTAACGCAGGAGGCATCCTTGCTGGCGGCTATTTCTGCCCTGCGGGAGAATAATATCGGCTGCGTCTTAATCGTTGACCAACGCGGAAAGCTAATCGGTATTTTCAGCGAGCGTGATTGCATTTTAAAAGTGACCGCCCCCGCCCATGAATACGCCAACGCTAAGGTCGTGGATTTTATGACCCCGGATCCAGTAACGCAGCCTCCCAACGGCTCAATCGGATATGCCCTAAACTTAATGTCACAGGGCGGCTTTCGTCACATTCCAATTGTGGATCAGGACCATATGCCGATTGGAATCCTATCAGTTAAAAATGTCGTGGACTATCTGGTAAAAAGCTTCACCCAGGCTCTGCTTGCCTTGGATACGACAATTTGAGCTCCCGCGGCCAACCGCAGTGAGCCGCAAAATCAGCGCTGAACTCATTATTATCAGCGTAGCAGCGCCCAAAAATTTTCTCCCAAAGACTAGCCTTCTCCATGCAAAGATAAAAATAAACCTTTCCATGCCAAGACGAAAAAGCGCCGAAAATATTACTAAAGAGCTTCTCCTTAATCTCATCCGGATAAGTAAGCTTCCCATGCGGGTCTGTAACAAACTCCATCTGTAAGATCCGACTTGGCTCTCCTCGCCGCCGCAAAGCCCGCACCACCGGCTTGATAAAAGTAACCGACCCGAAGCTAATAAAGGCAATCTCCTGTGCCTTAAATAAGCTTTGCACTTCCCGGGCCAGATCACGATACTCCTCTTCCCAGCCATGATAATAGACCAGCGGATGAAAGTGTAATGCGACCCGTATGCCGCGATCAGCCGCCATGCGCGCCGCCCGTAGCCGCGCGGTTAAAGGGGCCGTGAGGTGCTCCTCATGCGTGATGATCGTGTCGGTATTAAGGCTCCAACTGCACACAATGTTGGAAGGCACAGCTGCCTTAAGAAGGTACTCAACATTGGAAGACTTAGTCTTAAGCTCTAAAAGCACATTTGGATGGGAGGCGGCAAAGCGCAGCAACTCATCCAAGAGGCCTCCATAATTGCCCCACATCAAAGAATCCGAAGATTGGCCCGTGCCGATATGATAGAAGCGCTTAGGATCCAAACTTAGCGCAGATAGTTTAGAACCAAGTCTTCCGTCAAAAACCACCTTATCTCCATAAAAGGTCTGTACTGTGCAGTAGCTGCAGGCAAAACCGCAATTCTTAACAGCATCAAGAGTCTTTAGTCCGCAACACACGGTCTTATCTGAAAAGACCGGGCATGCGCCAAAAATATTATCCTCGTTATCGGAACAGACTTTTTGCTGAGGGGTGCGCCGAACGGGTGCCGCCGTTCTTCCAACATAATGCTTAGCCTCTCCACGGCGGGCGCGTATCCAAGCAAATAACTCTTTCAGGAGCTGATCCTTGCGCTCGCGCGCGCCCAAAGTTCCCGGCAGTCGACTCTCCAGCCCGGCTAAAATTTCCCCCAAAACCTCTTCCCCCCACATCTCCAAGTCACGTGCGATCTCACACAGAATCTTTAATTCCTGGAAAGAAAGGTGATACTTAAGCGCTACCCCCCGAACCAGGCTCTGGTCCGCCTCCCGGAGCAAAGGAAAAAGCGTCTTGGACTTAAAAACGTCAAACTTAAACCTCTGAGCCACTGCCTGCATAACTATGTGCCCATATCCACTAGCTCAATCAACTTAACTTATAAATTCGGGTAACCGTTCTTACTAATCGTAACGAATTCCCCAGTATCAATATTCTCCAACACGGATATTTCATCCTACCCCAAAAAATAATCCTACTACGAGAGCGGATTTGATGTCGCCCCCTGGTCGGGAGCGGCTAAGCGCCACCCCCGCGCAGAAATGATACCACCACGCAGCGCCACCGATACGAACACCGATACGCACACCGATACGCAACCCAACCGACACCCCAGCCGTCACCTCCGCCGTCACGCGGTGCCGGAAGACCCCGCCGTTACGCGGTGCCGAAGACCCCGCCGTTACGCGGTGCCGGAAGACCCCGCCGACATGCAGCGTCGAAGACTCCCACCGACACGCGGCACCGGAAGACCCCGCCGACCCGCAGCGCCACACCTCCGCCAATCCGCGGCGCGTTCAATCCCCCCACGCACGCGACATCACCGTCACCACCACCACCGCCACCACTACCACCGCCACGCAGCGCTGAGATTCTCGCCGACACATCCCCGCCAACCCGCTGCGCATTTACTTTCTCCGGAGAAAGTAAAAATAAAATAGCCCCGAGTTCTTTTCCTCCTCCCGGCCCCCTCCCGGCCCCAAAGCCCAGTCAACACACCACCACCAATCCACTGCACATTCACTTTCTCCAGAGAAAGTAAAAATAAAATAGCCCCGAGTTCTTTCCTTACTCCCCGACCCCCTCCCAGCCGCGAAGCCCAACCGACTCGCAGCGCTAAGACCTCGCCAACCCACTGCACATTCACTTTCTCCGGAGAAAGTAAAAATAAAATAGCCACACGTCCTTTCCCTCCCCCTCGACTGCCCTCCCGACCTCGAAGCTCCGCTGGCACGCAGCCCAACCGACACCCCAACCGTCACCCCCGCCGTCACGCGGTGCCGGAAGACCCCGCCAACACGCGGCATCGAAGACTCCCACCAATCCACTGC
>JAAYZI010000224.1 GCA_012514925.1 Deltaproteobacteria bacterium
GCCTGCTGCGCGCCAAAAATCGCAGTATAATTCTGCTGGACGAACCGACCTCAAGCCTGGATCCTGCCGCAGAAAACGAGATTTTTACCAATATTTTGCAGCACTATAAAGACCGCACGATCATAACCGCCTGTCATCGCCTCAAGATCGTGCCGCTTTTTGACCAAATCATGTATGTGCGCGAGGGCCAAATTTTAGAGATGGGAACTTTTCAAGATTTGGTCGATAAGGGTGGCTGTTTTGCTGCAGCTTGGGAGGACTACCAACGAATGTTCGTCCACGGAATAGATCTATCATGAGCAGCGATATAGGCCGTATTGACAAACAGACTTTTTTGCGGTTCTGGAGAATCGCCAAGCCCTTTTTTGTATCTGAAATGCGCTGGAAAGCGCTAGGCTTGATTGTTCTGCTGATTACCATTTCGGCTTCACTGAGCGGCCTAAATGTTTGGCGCAGCTACGTTGATCGTGATTTCATGAGCGCCTTAGCGCAAAGGAATCGAGAAACGTTTTTTTACCAACTATACTTGTATCTGGCGCTGTTTTCAGCTCTCACACCGGTAGCGGTTTTTTATCGCTTTACGGAGGAGCGCCTCGCGCTGATGTGGCGGAACTGGCTGTGCCGATACATGCTAAACAAATATTTCACAAACCGGGCTTACTACCGTATCGATCTAGAACAGAGCGTAGACAATCCAGATCAGCGACTTGAAGAGGATATTCGCAGCTTTGCAGCTTCCAGTCTTTCTTTCGCTCTTATTTTCTTTAACTCTGCTGTGGCGTTGGTAGCCTTTATCGGTATCTTATGGACAATTTCGGCGATTCTTCCCGTCGCCGCACTGATTTACGCCGCTTTAGGCACAGTCGCAACCTACCTGCTTGGGAGACCATTAATCGCGCTGAACTTCGCGCAGCTAAAGAAGGAAGCCAACCTGCGCTATAAACTGGTAAATGTGCGCGACCACGCAGAATCAATCGCATTTTACGGTGGCGAGAAGGAGGAGTCCAAGCATGTCAGCGAGCGTCTAAAAGACGCGATTGACAACATGCGCGCGATTATATGCTGGAACCGTAATGTCGGCTTTTTCACGCATATGTACAACTACGTCCATGCGATCGTGCCGGTGGTGTTGGTTGCGCCACTGTTTCTGAATGGAGAGATCGAGTTTGGGGTGGTTACCCAAGCAGCGGGAGCCTTTGGACAGGTGCTGGGGGCGCTTTCAGTGATCGTCGTCCACTTTGGAAATTTAAGCTCGCTCGCAGCTGTAGTAAATCGTCTTGGCACCTTCGACCAAGCCATCACTACAGAGTCCCATCCCTCCCAAACGCCGAAGCCGCAGATTACTTTGCGCCAAGCCGATAACCTGCGCTTCGAGGAGGTGACCATTATGACTCCGCGCGGAGATGAAGTATTAGTCAAAAATTTATCTCTCGATCTGCAAACCATAAACAGTCTTTTAATTTGCGGGCCTAGTGGTTCAGGGAAGAGCTCCGTACTAAGGGTGCTGGCGGGATTATGGAACAGCGGGTCTGGGCTGTTAGAGCGTCCGGCCGTAAAGGACATGGTATTTCTGCCGCAGCGGCCGTATTTGATTTTGGGGTCTTTCCGCGACCAACTTTACTATCCCGGACTAGAGACGCATATCACCGAGGATGAGTTGTGGGAAGCCATCAGGCAGGTCGGTTTAGAAGGCACAATTGCGCGAGTGGGAGGGTTGGATTCCCAAATGGACTGGAGCAACGTACTCTCCGTCGGAGAACGTCAGCTAATTGCCTTCGTGCGCTTAGTTCTACGCAAACCTGAAATTGTGCTCTTAGACGAAGCCACCAGCGCGCTTGACCGGGAAACTGCTCTAAAACTGTACACACTCGTCCAGTCTTTTGCTAAACATTATATTAGTGTGGGGCTAAAGGTGGACTTGGGAAAACACCATGAGTGGGCGCTGGAGTTGGACGGCCAAGGCGGATGGACTCTGACGAGGACAAAACAGTCATGAAACAGCGAGCTTTTTCTAGTGTAGGCGGGTTGCTTGGCGTAGCTCTAATAACTCTGCTGCTCGCCCGCCCCATGCCTGCACATTCTGTTAGCGAAGAGATTAAACGTTGGGTACAAAATGACTGCCGCGCGGTTTCAAAAGTCATTCCTTCTTTGACGGAAGCAGAGCGCAACAAGTTGGCGCACTACTTATTTTTTGTGCTCGAAGTTCCAACCGACATGCTGGAGATGCCCGACCTCACAACTGCGGCTCCAACGCTGGGAGGAATTCCCGCCCCAGCTCCCGAATCATTGCCGCGTGAGTTGCTGCGCCTAAAAGATTTTTCTTTGCAGCGCCAAGCCCAAGCTTGCGCACTTCATTTGCTGCCGCAACTATCGCCGACAAGTTACGAGCTGCTACCCCGACTCTGCGCTCTTATGGGAAACTATGCCTCCCAACAGAAAGAACTACAGCTACAGGCTAAACTCTTGGAGTTAACTTCCGGTTTAGCACTGCGCGCCGCAAACGTTTCAAAGGATCAAGATTGGTCTAAGTGCAAAATTTCGAAAAATGGCAACTCTGAAAAAGGCCGTCCTTCGGCGAGCCC
>JAAYZI010000225.1 GCA_012514925.1 Deltaproteobacteria bacterium
AAGGCCAATATTAGGTCGTACCAGATTGGATGACCTTACGTTTTATATATGCGGCTGCCATATTCACTTTCTCCAGAGAAAGTAATATTCGTGTAGGCGGATACCCACAATACACCACTTTGAGCTAATAAGCTTCTTATCTCCAGCAGCCCTGATAGTCTGGTCCCCGCGAGTCAGGTTTCGCTGTTGGTGGCTCGACTGTGATTGACATGGGGATTGGAAAATCGACTCCCATTACAATTGCGTCTCCGGGAGGCATAGATGGTATGGCCGCTGCGGTTGAGGCATCGAGTTCAGCCGCGGCTTTTTCAATTACTGCGCGGTCATCGGCGTTGATTAGCCGATGCGCAATCAGTGTGCCCATCTGGCTCATCACCCCCTCGGGAATGTCGCGTGGCCGCTGCGTTGCCAGGCAAAGGGTGATGGCGTATTTTCTGCCTTCCTTGGCGATCAACGCAAATGAGTCAAGTGGGAAGTTGCTGCTTTGCCCTTGTAGGCGCGCGTTTAAGAATTGGTGCGCTTCGTCTAAGACCACCAGCAGTGGACGTTTCCTAAAGTATTCCTTACGGGCCATCTCAAGCAGATAGCGCCCGATTGCGTTTAGCAGAATCTCCCGCGAATTATACTCAAATGAGAGGTGCTTTAAGCAAACGCGCAGCACGCAACAGGCGTTGTCCCTGTAAAATGCCGCAATTTCATTAAAGAGCGAACGTTTGTCTTTGGGGTTGAAAATTGAGGCCAGGTTCGGAGAAGCCACAATGTCCTGAATTCGGTTGACCAGCGGTACGCAGTGTGAGTAGTCACCGCTGTTGTGACCTCCCCAAACCAGTGGTTCCACTGCGCTGCGTTGAGGGTTGACACACTCATTTTCAATTTGTCTAGCCAGTTTGGTGATATCGAAGGAGGCATACGGATCTTCCAGTTCGGCGATGTGGGCGCGGTACTCTTTTTCAAACTGGACTTTTGACCGATCAGCTTTGACGATTGTGCCGTCCGGCGCAAGATTCGGCGCTAAACGAGCCAGTTTTAAGCTTTTCATGGCTGCTCGTAGTTTAGGCGCTTGGCTTTGGCCGGTGGGGTTAAAAATGGCGAATAAATCACTCTCCATCAGATGAAAGTAGGGCACTGCCACTTCCCGTGCGCCTTTGGCAGGTTTGGGGTTATTACCCAAAAGCACGTGCTGCACGTTACGTTCCAGGTTCAGGTATTCTCCGGTGGCGTCGAAAAGAATTATTTTAGATTTAAGTTCAGCTGCCCCCTCAATCAAGCGCGCCAGGGACCAACTCTTACCGCTGCCTGTTGACCCCACCACGGCGCAGTGGCGGCCGAAGAGCTTCTCGGGAGTTATGGAAATAACGGTTTGATGTTGGTCGTGAAGTCTTCCCACAGTCAATGTCAAAACTTCCTGGCCGGAATCGATGCTACAGCGGCTTTCAACAACCATTTGAACTAGTAGTGGGTGAGCGTTGTAGGCGGCTGCTCCAATGCGTGGGTAAGCTAATACACCTGGAGAAACCCTGCCGTTACTTAATTCTACACTCGCTAGTAATTCCGCCGTAGCGCACACTGGAAATTTGCCGCTCTCTGGAGAGGTTTCTGGCAGTGGGGCCACGTCCTCGCTGCTTACGCTGATCTCTGATATCTGCCCCACCAGAGCCAAGTCGTCGTGCTCAACGACTATATAGTCGCCGACGGAGGATGAGCAGAAAGTAGGCTGAGAGCCGGATCGAGAGCCTGCGCAAAGCACCAGCTTTAGACTGGCGCCGGAGACTCTGATGACGGTACCGGTAAAAGCATTGGCAGCAAATGGATTAAATGAAGCGGTCAACTGTTCATTGTTCATGTTAAGAATCCCCTCCATTGATCTGATGGTGGTTAGGGCGCTTTGGTAGCGGTTGTTTTTCATAACAACAGTATGTATCCGCCCACATAAATATTAAGCTTAGGGATTACAATATGTTACCAGTGCGATTATAAGGAGTATCAAAAATGTCTTCGCCCCTAAAAATGGTCCCCTGAGGGGACCTTTTGCTTAAGCCTTGGTGTTAGTGGATTTTGTGTAATCACTATATAATTGCATTATTCCACCATTCACCGTAATCGCTTGCACGAATATTACTTTCTCTGGAGAAAGTGAAAATGGAAGCCGCATATATAAAAC
>JAAYZI010000226.1 GCA_012514925.1 Deltaproteobacteria bacterium
AGGGCAGAATATTTTTGCTCAAGGCGGGGTAAACTCAATTGAATGAGACCGAGGGACAAAAGCACCGCTCCCGGGAAAAAGTAGAAAAAGCCGAGTAGTATGCCAAGAGGGATTACTGCTAGGTGACAAAGCTTGATTGCTATTTTGCTGGGAGCCCAGCCTCTAAATAATAAGTGAGCAAGCGGTGGGATGATGATTAAAGCGACAAAGAGCGCACCGATCAAAGAAAACGTTTTAGTATAGGCCAGCGGTCCGAAGAGTTTGCCTTCAGCTGACTCCAAGGCAAATACCGGGAAGAAGCTCACAACAGTGGTGCAGAACGCGGTAGTTAATGCGCCTGCGACTTCAACTGTCGCCTCGAAAATAGTTTCCAAGCGATTTTTTCCGCTAGGGGCCTCGCGCAAATGGACAAGGATATTTTCGCAAAGCACAATTCCCATATCCACCATGGTGCCGATAGCGATAGCAATGCCGGAAAGCGCGACGATGTTGGCGTCGATACCCCATAATTTCATCAAAATGAAGGCAATAAGCACGCCGAGAGGCAGAATGGCCGAGATTAAAACTGCGCTCTGCAGATGAAGAACCATTACGATTATTACGATAACCGTGACGAGTATTTCCTGGTTCAAGGCGGAAGATAGGGTGTCTAGGGTTTCGTATATCAAGCCTGTTCGATCATAAAAAGGCACGACGGTCAGTTTTGATACCCGTCCGCCAGCAAGCGTTTTCTGGGGAAGACCTGGAGATATTTCCGTGATTTTATCTTTGACTCTTTTAATGACCGCAAGCGGATTCTCTCCGTAACGGACTACGACTACGCCGCCTACGGCCTCAACTCCGGCTTTATCAAGTGCTCCGCGTCTAAGCGCCGGGCCAAAGTTAACGTGCGCAACGTCTTTAAGTAGGATAGGGACTGAGTCTCCGCGAACAGCTACAACAGCCCTCTCCAAATCTGAGATAGATTTGATAAACCCCAGACCTCTGATCACATATTCGACGCTATTAACCTCAATTGTTCGTGCGCCCACGTCGATGTTGGATTTTCTCACCGCATCTACGACTTGGAGCAAACCCACACCATAAGCGCGCATAGCCGCTGGGTTAAGATCGACTTGATATTCCTTCACATGACCGCCTATTGAAGCGACCTCTGAAACACCCTCCACGCCTTGCAGGGCGTAGCGCACAAACCAATCCTGAATGCTTCTAATTTCGTGTAAATCCCACCCTCCTGCGGGATTCCCTGAATCGTCACGGCCTTCGAGCGTATACCAGAATACTTGACCAAGGGCCGTTGCATCGGGTCCAAGAGTGGGAGAGACACCTTCCGGGAGGATGCCAGAAGGCAAACTGGAGAGTTTTTCCAGCACCCTTGTGCGAGACCAGTAGAATTCGACATCGTCCTTAAAAATCAAGTATATCGAGGAGTAGCCTAAATCAGAAACGCTGCGGATGGTTTTTACCCCGGGGACTCCCAGCAGTGAGGTCGTAAGCGGATAAGTGATTTGATCTTCAATGTCTTGAGGCGAACGCCCCGGCCATTCGGTGAAGACGATTTGCTGATTTTCGCCGATATTGGGGATTGCATCTACAGGTACTGGAGAGTGGGGCAGGATCGGGAGTCGGTAAGCAAAGGGAGCAACAGAGGCGCCGGCGGCGAGAATTATCAAGATCGCAATAGCCACGAAAATCTTGTTCTCGAGGAAAAAACGGACGATTGAATTCATCTTGTTAGCTCCTGTTTAGTGCCGATGCAAGGCTTTGTTCTGTGCCGGGTCGGAATTTATCATACTTGCCCTGCCGCGAATCTGCAGATCGGCATCTATCTTGAAGCTGCCGTTTGTGACGACAATCTCGCCTTCGGAGAGTCCTTCAAGCACCACATAGCTGCTTTCAGCACGAGGACCTAATCGTAATCTTCTTAGGGTAAAAGTTGTTGTGCCGGGGTCCTTGACAAATACCAGAGCTCTATCCCCAGTGATTAGCGGTGCAGTTGCCGGAATGAGCAGCGGAGGGAGAGTATCCTTGGTTGTTGATGCCTGTATGAAGGGAAGCGAGTCCGGGCGTACCAGCGTCATTTCACAGATAGGGCAGTTGCCCGGAGAATTGCTTACTATTTCTGGATGCATCGGGCAGAGTAGTTTGCCGGTATAGTCAGGGGAAATAGGTTCGCCCTTGGAGTTCAAAGCGGACTTAACGTAAGCCGTCACAAACATGCCTGGTTTTAGCAGCGCTTCATTGTTCTCCACATTAACCCGGACTTTGGCGGTTCGGGTGCTAGCGTCGAGGAATGGGTTGATAAATGAGACAATTCCCTGGAAGGATTTTCCTGGGACTGCCTGGGTTATGAATTCAACCCTTTGACCATAACGGATCCACGGAAGGTCAGTTTCATACGCCTCAA
>JAAYZI010000227.1 GCA_012514925.1 Deltaproteobacteria bacterium
ATTTACCCGGATGAGAATTCTTTTTGTGCCAGATAAATTCTTCAGTCCAATACCATCCTTGCCTTTTCATTGCTTTTATTAGGTCGAAAACATAAGTATGTCGTTCTCCGTCTACCACCCTCTCTTTTATGTTCAAGATAAAGGTACCTTCAGGTCTTAAAACGCGTAGCATTTCCTCAGACTTCGGAAGAAACCAATCCACGTAATCATCTGGACGTATTCCACCATATGTGTTTTTTCTTTGGTCTGCATAAGGTGGTGAGGTAAATATCAGATTCACGTAATTGTCATCTACCGATTTAAGAATTTCCTCACAGTCCCCTAGTAAAATTTTGTTCTTGAACTTATTTACGGACTCCATATAAATACTATAGCGGTTCGGGTTTTTTTAGTCAAGAAAGTTAAACATGAAGATTGGTATTACGAAGGTAATTAGCCCATTTTTGATTTATCTACTCTACTTCTTTACTTTCTTTTTCACTTTCCGAACAAGTCTGTCTAGTATCTTCGAGAATCCTAATCGCTTGCATCTCTTGTTAAACGGCGATTATTGAATTATCTCCGTTTAAACCTCCTGTATGTCGGCATTAGATTGCTGAAGCGATCTAATTAATCGCCGGTTAATTGGAGATTTTGTAACAATCTCCATTTAAGTGGAGATATGGTATAATTGTGCTATGGCAGGAAAGACGCAAAAGGCTAAACAGACTGTTTACTTCGCCGTGATCGGCGATTTGGTGGAATCCCGCAAGATCGCAGACCGCAGGCAGTTTCAGCAATATTTCATGGAAACACTGGGAAATCTAAACTCGGAATTTGCGCAGTATATCGCCTCCAAATTCACGGTCACTACCGGCGATGAATTCCAGGGGGTGCTGAATGATGCTTCCAGCATCTGCCATCTGATGGATAGCATCATTGCCGGGCTCTACCCCAGGAAGCTCCGTTTCGGGATCGGTGTCGGAGGTTTGAATACAGCGTTGAACCCTGAACTCAGCGTAGGGGCAGATGGTCCGGCTTATTGGGCTGCCCGCAGCGCAATCGAATATATCCATGACCATAATGATTACGGCAGCAGCCGGATCTACCTTCAATCGGCAGTTGGAGGCCAAACGGCCTTGATCAACACGGCACTGGCTGCCAATAGCCTCATTTTGGAAGGCTGGCGAGACACACAGATGGAAGTACTGCAAGCGCTCATCCGCAGCGGGTTGTATGGACTAAATTATGAGCAGGTGAAACTGGCAGAGCAAATGAAGTTGAGCCCGGCCGCGCTGCAAAAAAGAATCAAGGGAAGCGGCATCAATATCTACTTGCGCAATGGTGCTGCTATTTCTGAGGCCATCCACCAGTTAGGACGGGCAGCTTGAGTACTAACGAAGCTTTACTGCTTTACCTGAGTGCCCATTTGATCGGGGATTTTTCCGCCCAGAGCGAGAGCCTGGCAGAGCTGAAGGGGCGTTCCTTCAAAGGTGTGTTGACCCACGCGCTGCTTTATGGGCTGGTTTTTTTGTTAACCGCAGCCATCGCTCAGCCCAATCTTTACGGCATGCTCGTCATCATAATGGGGCATGCGCTCATTGATGGGTTAAAGTACGTCTATCTGCACCGGGACGACCCCAAAAAGAAAGAAGACAAACGAGTGGTGAAGGCTGAACCCGCTTGGCTTTTCATCGGAGATCAATGTCTGCACCTTTTGACTATTCTCATGGCAAGCATTTTTTATCCGAGCCCTGGGCTTGCATCTTGGTTCCCGGTCAGTGGGTTTGAAGTATTGCGCTGGGTTCTGCTGGGTCTATTGATCGGCAAGCCGGCAAACATCAGTTTTAAGGTGATCTATCGCCAGTATGCCAACTATCGCGGCAAAGCAGCGACCGTAGAAGGAGCTGGAGCGACCATCGGTTTCTTTGAGCGGCTTTTTACGGTTATATTCGTCTATCTCGGGCAGTTCACGGCGTTGGGCTTTATTTTGGCAGCCAAATCGCTGGCGCGGTTCAAGTTGTTAAGTGAAGACCAGAGCTTTTCGGAATACTATCTGATCGGCACACTTTACAGCATCCTCTTTGCTGTAATAGCCTATTTTGCTGTTTTTGAGTGGCTTGGTTAAGGTTATTTCTAAGACGCTGCTGATTGACAATTATTGCGCGCTCTTCTATGATTATAGCCTCAGGTTGGCCAGGTGCGCGCGCCCGCAAGGGTGAGGAAAGTCCGTACACCAAAGGGCAGGGAGCCAGGTAATGCCTGGAGGGGCGTAAGCCTCTGGACAGGGCCACAGAAACAATCCGCACGTAAGTGTAAGGGTGAAAAGGTGGTGTAAGAGACCACCGGTGCCGGCAGTAATGCCGGCAGCCAGGCAACCCCCTCCCGGTGCAAGGTCAAACAGGAGAGAGAACCGGCCCGGTTCGCTCGATCTCCGGGTAGACCGCAGGGAGTTTTCGGGTGACTGAAAACCAAGATAGATGCGTACCCTAAAGACAGAATACGGCTTATCGGCCAGCCTGAGGTTTTTTCTTTTTTACTCAATCTTGTGCGTGGAACCTTGGGCGGGGCAGCCTGCAGCCTTGCCCACACCCCTACGAAAGACAAGAACAGATTGCCACGTCGCTTTGCTTCTCGCAATGACAATATTCAGTTTCGACCGAGAAAAACCTTGTGTTTGGTGCCATCGTCTTAACCCCTCACCCCGCTGCAAGAACCCAACTTATGTGGTACGCGCGCGGCACGCAAGCAGTCCCATCAATAGGAGGAAAGATGAACAACCCCCTCACCCCCGCTTCGCGGACCCTCCCCTCAATGGGAG
>JAAYZI010000228.1 GCA_012514925.1 Deltaproteobacteria bacterium
TTACTTTCTCCGGAGAAAGTGAAATGCAGCTTCTTAGTAATTACGGGAGGTGGTTATGAGGCCATCTATGATCTTCATCCACCAGATCCTCCTGGCCAGGCACACATTAAAAAAACTGCACTTGCGGAAATTCAAACCCTGCTAACCATGTGAACTAGATTTTTTAAATTGGATTAGGAACAAGGAGAGGATCCTGATCCACATTTTAAAGCGACGGCTCAGCTTCGCAAAAAGCATATAAGCCTGTTAAAGTAATTAGTTGAGTATGACTCATGGCGTGTAGAGGGTGAAGTCGTGGCTATTAGGCGCTAGCATACCGCTACCACCCATCCCAAATCAGCCAACTCAACCCTCCTCAGACATAGCTTCCGACATCAGCTATAGACAATCCCGCCTACTTTGCCATAACCTCAAGATGTTGAGGCGGAAGCGCCTATTTGCATTGAAGAGCTTAAGATGGCGGTCCTTACCGGATTAGATCTGCTGGAAAATTCGCGTGAACTGCAAGACAGCGTGCACGGTAAAATTGCATACGTCTGCCACCCAGCATCTGTTAACCGCAAACTTCAACTAGGTGTAAGCATCCTGCAGCGGATTTTTAAGGATCGTTTTGTCAAAATATTTTCTCCACAGCACGGATTCAGAGGAGACGTGCAGGCAAATATGATCGAAAGCCAAGGCTTTTTCGACCAATATTTCAAACTTAAGATAATAAGCCTGTACGCCGAGACCCGTCAGCCCACACCAGAAATGTTAGATGACATAGATACCATTATCTTTGACCTCCAAGATGTCGGCACGAGAGTTTATACCTACATTCACACTCTTACACTTCTGATGGAAGCCTGTCAGGGACGCGCCATTGAAGTGATAGTGCTTGATCGCCCTAACCCAATTAACGGCGTGACCATTGAGGGAAACCTCCTAGACCCGGACCTTTCCTCATTTGTCGGGCGCTATCCCCTGCCGATGCGTCATGGTCTTACAATCGGTGAAGTGGCGCTCTACACGCAACGCTTTGAAGACATCACCTGTCAGCTACGGGTGGTGCCCATGCAAAATTGGGAACGCGCACTCTATTTCGACCAAACCAAGCTTCCATGGGTGCTACCTTCTCCTAACGTGCCCTCACCTGACACCGCTTTGGTTTATCCCGGCATGGTAATCTTTGAAGGAACCTCGTTCTCGGAAGGTCGAGGAACGACCCGTCCCTTCGAGATTTTTGGAGACCCAACGCTCGATCCGTACGCCTCTTACCCACGCATCAATAAAACCCTCGACCTCTTTAAGATCAAAGGCGTTAAGCTGCGGCCTCTCTACTTTCTGCCCACCTTTGATAAATACGCCGGAACGCCGTGCGGCGGCTACCAAATCCACATCACCAACCGCAAGATTTTCAAGCCATGGCGTTTAGCTCAGGTCCTTTGCAGGGAGCTGCGCTTGATCCTTGGGGATAACTTCGCCTGGCTCCCACCCCCCTATGGGTACGAGCATATTAAACTACCAATCGATATTTTAAATGGCTCTGCCAATCTTCGAAACTGGGTTGAACGAAACGGATCGTTAGCAGAGCTGGATGAGATTGAGCGTCACGGCATATCACACTTTCTAGAAAAAAGAGAAGAGATCCTACTTTATAGGGAGTAAGCGCAATGCAAATCGATTTTGAGTCAATCTCCACCTATGGTGAATTCTTTATAATTGAACCTCAGGCCGCAAGTCTTCTTGAGCAAGAGCGGAAGTTATTGGAGATTATACGCCCGGCAGCAGTTGTATTCCGCGCCAGAAATTTTCTTTTTGACCAACCTTATCCCGTTTGGCTCCAAGCTTACCGCGAGCTGCTGCATGATATACAGCAAGCTGTCGGGCATAGAGATCTGCTAATCTGCATTGACCATGAAGGTGGTCGGGTGGTGCGCCCTCCACTTCCAATTACTCGCTTCCCCTATCTGTGCAAATGGAAAAGCCTCGGGCCAAAAATTGCAGAGGCCATGGCAATTGAGCTTACATCTCTCGGCATAAATGTAAATTTCGCACCGGTAGCAGATGTCAATTCTAATCCCCTAAACCCCGTCATCGGTCCGCGCGCCGCTGCTGAGACTGTGGCAGAAGTCATCGCCGAAACAGTTCCGATTTGCGAGGCCTTCATGCGCAGTGGCATTTTACCCTGTGCCAAACACTTTCCGGGACACGGTGATACCTCTAAAGATTCGCACTACGAACTTCCGTTGGTGGCTAAGTCCAAAGCTGAGCTGATGCAGACGGAGCTGGCACCTTTTCAGGCCCTGATCAAGGCGGGGGTGCCTCTGATTATGACCGCGCATATACTCTATCCGCAGCTTGATGAACACCTTCCTGCTACTTTCTCCTCTCGGATCTTACGCCGGCTATTAAGGGAAGAGATGGGATTTAAAGGATTAGTAGTATCAGATGGTATGGGCATGCACAGTGTAAGCTCTACACTAAACACCAGCTCCACTGCCGCTGCTGGAATCGCTGCAGGCGTGGACTTATATTGCATGGCCGGGGACAGTCTCACTCTTGAGACTACCCTGAAGATGGCGCAAGACCTACAGGCTTCAGTCTTAAACCAGGAGCTGTCACGTGAATTAGTGGCAGATAGACGGACTGGCCTGCGTAAGTTTCGCAGGCTGGCGCGACAGCATCCTGTTAGTGAGCTGCCACGCGCTGTTTTTGACTCTCACGCCGCCCTTGCCGATATGGCAGACCCATCCGGAGAATACCGGCACTTTCAATATAGACCTGACAAAGGGCATGACACTGCGGGGAAAAAATAATCGTTTTAAGAAGAATCACATCCCTCCTTCTCTAGAGGCGGTTTTTTTGTACCTCGTCAAACCATTTTAAAATGGGCAAAATGAGAGTGTTAACTTTAATTCAGGCGGATTGTAAGGGGAGCTCATGAGATTTCTTTTTATTTGTCCGAATCGTCAAAAATTTGTACATCCAGTGCCGCCGATTGGCCCGTTGTATTTAGCCGCAGCTTTGAATGAACATGGACACGAAGTGCGGCTTGTCGATCTGATGTTTTCTCGTCATCCTCTGGCAGAGATTGAGAGCGCCGTCCGTGAGTTCTCCCCGGAAGTGGTGGGCATTTCCATCCGCAACGTCGATACCTTGTTTTCGAAGGAGGTGTTTGAACTCCAGACCTTGAAAGAGTATGTGCTTAAAATTAGAGAGTGGTCGAAGGCCATGCTTTTCCTGGGAGGGGCGGGTTTTAGCATATTCCCTCGGGAGCTTTTTCAGGAGCTTGAGGCCGATTACGGCATCGCCGGAGAGGCAGACGAGTCCCTGCCGCTTCTGCTTGAGCGGCTCGAGCAAGGCCAGGATCCTTCCAACATTGCGGGACTGGTGTTTAAGCAGGGAACAGAGGTGGTAGTCAATCCTCTGCAGTTAGTAACGGAGCTGGATCGTATTCCGTTTCAGGCCATCGATTTGATTGATGCGAGGATGTACGCAAAAAGAAGGGGCAACTTGGGGGTTTTTACCCGGCGGGGGTGTCCTCTTGATTGCATCTATTGTCCCGAAGCTCCGCTGTATGGGCACGCCTGCAGATTGCGGTCACACCGCCGTGTGGTCGACGAATTGGAGTATATCCTGCAAAGAACTGGGGTACCGTATTTTGACTTTGCCGATACTCTCTTCAATCTCCCCAGTCATCATGCCATGGCAGTTTGTCAGGAGATCGTTGATCGTAGGGTCAAAATCAAATTTGAAGTCGAACTTAATCCCATAGGGCAGAATGAAGAGAGTGTTAAACTACTAAAGGCCGCCGGCGTGATAGGGGTTGATCTCACCGCAGACGCTGGTTCTGATGAGATGCTGCACAATTTAAACAAAGGATTTACCAGAGAGATGCTGCTTAATGTGGCCAAGCTTTACGCCAAGTATAAGATTCCATATACGGTTGGCTACTTGTTGGGTGGTCCGGGTGAGAATCTACAGACCGTGAACGAGACCTTGGAGTTTACCAGACGGCTTCCCGGCTGCAGCGCAGTTTATTTTGCCGTCGGCATAAGGGTCTTTAGAGGTACGCGTTTGGAGAACCTGCTTCTGGAAAGAGGAGCAATTGGACAGCCTGATGATTTGCTGCCACTTAATTTTTATTATGATAGTGGCTTTGATCAGGCTTGTGCTGATCGGCTGATGGAGGAGTACCGCCAGAATCTCAACTATTATCTGTGCGACCTATTTTATGAACCCTTTTTCGATACTCTACTGAACATCATCGGAAGATTGAATGTGCGCCCGTTATGGAAGCACGGCCGTGCAGCTCGTATCCTACAAAAAATCCTCCACTTAGGGCGCATTCCCGTGTACTGGAATGAGGCCGGCAGGCACTTTCAGCTTAGTCCGAATTGTTAACCGGATATTTCATGAAGTCGCACCAGCGCTTCGAATTTCTGTTATGTATCTGGGCCGGTTGTAACCGCCGACGTTTCAGCGCTGCTGCTCCACTGCAGGTGATAATTTCGTATATTTTGTAAATAACGTGCCGTCAGTTGAGGCATCGGGATCTCGCCGCGCTTGATTCTGCCCGCACTGTCTTCGCCTAGGTTAAACGAGAGCAGCGCGAGTTCCTGGTCATTAGGATACTTATCAAGCATGCGTTTAAGATGGGTCAAGCCGAGCGTTAAATTGTAGCTTGGGTCTTTTAGCTGCTCCGTTCCTTGCCACGGCAAAGAAAAATCAGCGGCCAATTTCTCGGCATGGTTTGGATCAAGCTGCAGCAAACCTATTCGGCCCGTAGAGGATACGACCTGAGGGATGAAGCTGCTTTCGGACATAATCACGGCGCACACCAAGGCCGCATCGAGATCATGTTTGCGGCTTTGACTTAAAACCAACTGGGCTAAAACGGCTTTTTCGGCGTCAGGTAGCACAACCGGTTGCAGCCAGTGCTGGATAAAAGAGGCATCATGTTTTTGATCTGCTGGTGTAGTGGCAGGGGACGCCCCAGTTACTACGTCCGGCGTATGTGGCGGTGGCGCGGCTTGCCACGCTTGATAGTATTTTTTTATGGATTCAAGATAACGTACGGTCGGTTGAGGTAGGGCTTCACCCGCAGACTTAATGCTTGCGTAGGGTTTAATGCCCAAGTGGTATGCTGCCAGGGCGTCATCTAAGTTTCCATTATAAAAGTGGAGGAGGAAGCCGATGTACCATAACCCCAGTTCGAGATTATACTCCGGCTGTTCTAGCTCCGTTTTGGGCCCTGTTTTAATTCCCGAAAGTTTTAAGATTTCATTTTCTCTGCTAGGCGAGATCTGCATCAATCCGATTTTACCCTGGTTGGAGCGGGCCGTCGGGTTGAAGCTGCTCTCTGTCATGATGATTGCGGCAGCTAGGAAGGGATCTAGTTTAGATTTTTTACTTTGCGCTACCACCAGCGGAGCAAGCTGCTTTGCCAGTAGCGGTGTAATTCCAGTGCTCGTGAGCGCTTGGGTCAACTGGTTAAGCGCCGGGTCTGTTAAAAGCTTAGCGGCTTCGTCATGTGTTGGGTAAGGAGTGGCCTTTTCGTCTGCAGGTTCCGGCGTGGCGGTTTGCAGCGGACTAGGGGTATCTGAGTAGGTATCCTTTTCAGGCAGATCCTCGGCTTTAATCGAAGTCTCCGCCGCTAATTCTTTGAAATCAGAGAGAGAAGATCTCTCTGAGGCAGGCAGCTTCGCGGGGGCTGTGAGCTTTTCAAGGTCATCTATGGCTCTACCTGCTTTATTAGGCTCAACCGCAAGTGGCAGGGCTAGGATTGCGCTCATGATTACAATTAATATGAGCAGTACCCTAGTCCTGACGCGGCTGACCCTGCGTTCGTGAAGGCTTGTGAGTGTATCCGTATCGCGTTCAGCTGATCGCTTGTGCGGTTTGTGGTTTTGTGGATCCTGGCTTAGCTTATCCGGCATGACGGTACTCCTAGGTGGATATCGAATTATCGCTGTATATTAAGGTAAGCGGAGTAAATATAACAGGGTATTTTGGAATTTGCGGTAGGTGCTCCCCCCAGTATCCGGGTATCCGTTCACGTGAATATTACTTTCTCCAGAGAAAGTGAAATTAACTCCGCGTTATTGTTGAGATTGAAAACAAAGCTGTATAATCAATTCCACGCGTGAACGGATATTTAACACCGTCTGTATGATCAAATACTGACCAGTATAACCTATATGTTCGTGGCCATCATTAGAAAACGACTGGCGCCGCCCTTGTCGCTCTATTCCATGCCGCAAATAATCAGCGTCAATATTATCAACAAAACCCATATTTTTAGGGCCTTTTCTGATATAGCCCACGAAGATCCTGTCGATCAAAACCCTAACTAGCTGACTCTACAGAGCGTTTTTCTTAGACGCAGCGCCAGTCCCTATCTTTCACCGGCTTAGCTTAGTCGCATATTACGGATCACGCTCATCATGGTATCGTGGGCGTTTTTCATCATTGTTGAAAATGCTTCGTAAAAGCGCAGAGCTCGCTGATATTTTATTTGCAGTTGCTGAATTTTATTTTGATTTTTTGCATCGTCTGGCTTCGAGAGTTCGGTCAGAAGTTTATCCTCGATGCTTTCCAGCGACGAGGCCGTTTTGGCCGCTACCCTTTCGTCCTTACCGTTACTCTGTAGGTTGTGTGCGATTGTTTTTGCAAGTGGCCGTGTTCCAGCTGCGTAGACGCTTGTGCGTGACATGTGATCTCCTTTTTAAACTTTTAAACAAGTTGATTCATTGGCAGTATGTGAGCTGCAATGGTTGTTCGTAGGTTTCCTACTAAAGTTGACAGAACTTTGGTCACAAACTGATTTAGCCCGGACAATAACTGGGCTGACCTGGCACTTTGGTGCTGTTGTTTAGCGCCGGGGACCTATTTTTTTGGGTGCTGTGACAGGGATTTGAAAAACCGGCCTTGATGGTTCAGGGGATTTTTTCGGTGGTGGTTTGATATCAGCCAGCAGGTCTTCTGCTTGCTCACGTGTCAGCAAATGGGGGTAGTGATGGCCCTTGCTGACCAATATAGACGCTTCGGCAGGGAGATAATCCTCAGTTGCCCATTGGATGGCCAGCAGTGGGGAGAAGTCGACACGCAGCCAATCTACGGTTTGGTCGGGGTCAAAGCCAGCTGCGCGCCATTCCGCTGCGACGAAGGGGTCTACTATGCCGACTTTACGCCATTGCAAGACCTCTTCTTTTTCAAAATTTAAAGCTCTCCAGTAGCCAGCATCAATAGGTGCAATTTCAGCTCGTTCCCAAGCTGAGGCTTCGGGTCTAAGAAAGCCAGCCTTATCATAGCCAAATTCGCCCTTAAATAAGTGTAAGATTTGCGCGATGTCGTGAATGTGGCAGCGAAACAGGCCGGGTAAGGTACGGCAGAAAAATTCAAGATGGGCATGGAAATTGTCGGGAATCTGGTCGGTGTCTTTAAAGACTCTTACAAATTCATTAGCAAGTTTAATTTTTTCTGAAAGGGCATTAGCACGGTGCTTCCAAATTTTGACCATATCAGAATTGTTGAAGACAGTTCCGAACCGGACAAAGCCATTAGCGTAGTGCTCCTCCCCGTATGCGCTCCGTGAGAAGGCTGAGATCAACAAAATCGTATTATTGTATTGATTGGGGAGGTCCCCCGTTTCTTGGACGCTCTCTATGTCAGCCGCAAGGGGTTCAAGCTCTGATTGAATATTGCTGAGGAGTTCAAAAGCCCGCACTGCACCCTCTGCTTGTCGGGTTCCTCGGCTTTCTTGAAAAAGAGTTGCGCCGTCCCACAGATCGTCCAACCAAGAGTAGATCTCTTTTAAATTACTCTCCGTCTTTTCTAGCTCGCTAGTTTTAAAAGAAGGGTGACCAAGTAGTAAGAGCGTATTTAGCGCCGCGAACTTACCCTGGTAGGCGGCATTTAGGTAATTCAGAATGCGGTGGCTAATTTCTTGATCTTTAAGTTTTTGGTCTGTCATGGTGGGTCGTGATTTCTACTGTTTTATCATGTTATGAGCGGCTTCAACCACATTGCGGCATGTAGCCCCTTAAGCGAATCCGTTCACATGAATATTAACTTAGGTGATTACAATGTGTTACCAGTGCGATTATTATGAATATTACTTTCTCTGGAGAAAGTGAAATTAACTCCGCGTTATTATTGAGGCTGAAAACAAAAATTGTGTGACAAATTCCATGCGTGAACGGTTACTGTAATATTATCAGCGTGTTATTCTCCCTTTTCCCCCTTACCTGTGAAGGAGGGGTAGAATAGAAAGGGAAAAAAGGTAGAATTAGAACCTGGTTGTTCTAAAACAGGTATGAA
>JAAYZI010000229.1 GCA_012514925.1 Deltaproteobacteria bacterium
GGGTTAGGGGTGGGGGAGGGAGTAGGGGTTCCTCCTTTAGGGGTAAGGCAGCGGCTACCATACCGCGCCACGAAATCGCGTATTTCTTTACGGCTAAATTCAGAGAAGACTTGCGAAGGTGGATTGGTAATAGCTGGAAACATGATAGTCGGCGGATAACTTTCGTCATGAGTTGCATTAAAGTTATGTGCCAGTTCATGTGCAAAAGTTATTGGAATCATTAAAGAATTAGTTGACTGGGTTAGTCCAAAGCTGCTTGTTTTACTCCGGCAAATTACGCCCAAAAATGACAGTCCAATCACATTGTTTTGCAAAGTCTCGCCAGTAAATAAGTGAAAGGCATCCGAAGCGCCGAAGTAACTTTTACCTAAAGTGTACTTTTGATACGCCTTCAGTTTTTCTTCGGCTTGGCTGGTTCCAAACGATCTATTTGTGTAAACCACTTGACGAGTGATCTGATAGGTCAGGGAAAGCTGGCGTTCATACAGTGTTTCAGCTTCATTGAGGAAGGTGCTAAGCGCGGCGTTACTGTTCGATTTGTAGATCTGGTACCAGGCTGAGTCGGCTTCAATTCCTAGCTGCACAATCTGAATAGTGTTGCTACTTACGGCTCTAGCGAGTGTGGGTGTGTGTGACTCTTTATCCATGCTGAGCTCGTCTGGGGATAATTGCGCTAACAATTTCCCCCCGCATGTTTTACGAAGCATGGCGTGGCTTGGGAGACGGCGAACTTGCGCAGTGGCGCTGGTTTTAAGTTTGTCTGTTAGCGGTAGCTCGACTCTAAAATAACGGAGGCGCCCGCTCCTTAAACTTCTTGCGGCAAAGGCGGCAAAAAGCCTCGGGGTTGAAATCGGCGTATAAATTGATGCGGCGGCGGCGCCCTTAGCGGCTTTTAGAAGGTAATCGCCCTGGAGCAAGGTGACTCCTTTTGGGTCCGGCCGGGTGATCCCGTTTTCTTCAAAAACGGGGACGACGTCTAGCTTCCTGTTTTTCCTAAAACGAAATCTAACTCGCCCTTGTCCGGGAATGAACGCTGTAAAACCAAAATTAGGCTTAGTAGCCGATGCTCTTAGACTAGCAGGGGACGATGTTTTAGGTGCTTTAGAAGGTGAGATAGTGTGGAGACCAAAAACACCTGTAAGTATAGCCGATTGCGAGTTTCTATAGCTTTTGGGAAGGGAGTCGGCCTGGGCCCGTACACCTAGAACAAGTACCAAAGATAGAAGTGCTGCTGTTTTGATCCAATTCATCGGTAAGACCCGGTAAACCAAAAAGAACCTATACCTCTACATTCCGCCTTAGGCCTACCATGCTTTCGGCTAATTCTTCACCCTTCTTAAATTATAACCGCTTTGCGAGAAAAAAGCCCGAAGAAACTCAGGTAATTAAACCAAGCCCTTACGGAAGAGTTCAGCAAACTCCACAGCAAAATAGGTTATGATAATATCGCAACCGGCGCGTTTAATTGCTGTAAGAGTCTCAACCACTATGCGTTGCTCGTCGATCCAGCCCTTAGAAGCGGCGGCCTTAACCATGGCGTACTCTCCACTTACGTTGTATGCGGCCGTCGGCATGCCGAACTTTTCTTTGACAGCAGAGATAACATCCAAGTAGGCCAGGGCTGGTTTGACCATAACGATGTCGGCGCCCTCTTGAATATCCAGCTCAACTTCTCTTAGGGCCTCCAAACGGTTGGCGGGGTCCATTTGGTAACTTCTTCTATCACCAAACTGAGGCGCGCTTTGCACGGCTTCACGAAAGGGCCCGTAAAAGGCTGAACAAAACTTTGCGGAGTATGCCATGATCGGCAGATGGGTGAAGCCGCCCTGATCAAGGCCTGCTCGCATAGCAGCAACAGCGCCATCCATCATACCGCTGGGCGCAATCATATCAGCGCCCGCATTTGCGTGAGAGATGGTTTGGTTAACAATCATCTGCAAAGTCAGGTCGTTGTCGACTTGGGAGTTTATTATCGCGCCGCAGTGTCCATGCGAAGTGTACTCACAAAAGCAAAGATCGGTAATCACCACCAAGTCAGGGCAGGCTTTCTTAATTGCGGCAACACCTTTTTGGATGATTCCCTGCTCATCACAGGCATGGCTTCCGGATTCATCCTTCTCTTCTGGGATTCCAAATAACAGTACCGCCGGAATACCGAGGGAATAAATCTTCTGAGCTTCTTCGCCTACAGTATCAATGCTGAAATGATACTGCCCTGGCATCGAAGGGATCTCGCTTTTGACCTTTTGCCCTGGCACTAGAAAAAGGGGCATTATAAGGTTTGCGGGGTGGACTCTAGTTTCATGCACCAGGGCGCGCACGCCTGGGAGCATTCTTAGCCTGCGCATGCGAGTAGTTGGGTAAGTCATTTTATCCTCACTTGTATTTACAAAAGTTCACGACGGCAGAGGTGAATATATTATAAAACATAAACAAATAGTTAGAAAATAAATAATGCGGTGAGCGTTACAGATAATATTGAGGAAACTTTGTTACAGAATCTCCGAAGAGATGTCGTCAGTATTTGGTACAGGTGACTATGCAAGATTCGAGGAAAAGGAGTTCCCGAGATACACTGATTGAGCAATACGAGCCGTATGTGCGTCATGTGGTGCAGAGATTGGTGCGTTCATTAGGGCTTGCGCCCGATCAGGTAGATGAGTTCACAGCCGCAGGCTATCTTGGCTTAGTGGAGGCGGCCGAGAAATTTGAGGCCGAAAGCGGCTCTTCCTTTCGAAATTATGCCTATTTTCGAATACGCGGGGCTATTATTGATGCCCTGCGGAACCATTCACAGCTCTCAGATCGCGCCTACCGCTACGCCAAAGCTCTAGAAGCAGCCCAGTCTATGCGCCGGGAGCTGTCGCCGGAGGAGTGGCACAAGGTCTCCCAGAACAAAGATAGAAATTCGCGCCAGAGCATGGCCAAGATTCTGGAATACGCCATGAAGGGGGCGTTGGTTTATCGCCTCAGCTTTTCGGACCTCAGTAATGAGCAGATTGAAATACCGTCACTTCACTCCAATCCTGAAGCGCTTCTTGGGTATAAACAAACTTTGCTGCTGATGAGGAACCTTGTGCGCACATTGCCTAAGCGCGAGCGAAAAATAGTGGAGGACCACTACTTTAACGGCAAAACTTTCGTTCAAATCGCAGCTGAACAGGGCGGCGTGTCAAAGTCATGGGTGTCTCGATTGCATGGCCGGGCGATCGAACGAATTAAGAAGAGGTATTTTGAAAATGAGTCGTAAATTAAGTGGTGTTCTTTTTAGGATAGGCTTGAGCTTGCTTTTATTGACGGGGTTGAACTCATGCCGCGAAGCCGTCATGCACAATCTCTCCGAAAGCGATGCTAATCGGCTGTTAACAAATTTAGATTCGATTCAAATCGATTCCAGGAAAGTCAAGCAACCGGATGGGAAGTGGCTGGTTGAGGTCCCTAAAGCCAAAGCTCTGCAAGCCATTCGATTCCTCGACCAGTCAAGGCTTTTTAAAGACATAAAACCGCAGCAGGCGGGCAAAGCTTCGATGATAGTCAGCCGCGAGGAGCAACGCGCAGAATCAATCCGCATGTTAAGTAGGGAGATTGAAGCAACGCTCACCAGCATTGATGGCGTTTTAGAGGCGCACGTGCATCTGCAGCTGCCAGCGCGGGATCCTTTTTTTGGGGAGAAGGTTTTAGGTGGAAGAGAGGGTAGCGCCGCCGTTTTGCTTGTTTCTGGTAAGGGCTTTTCTCTTTCCAAGGAAGATGTACAAGCCTTAATCGCGGGGGCGGCTGGAATTAAACCCGAGCAGATTGCGGTAGTTTTGACCCGTTCTTTTGTGCAAGATAATAAGAACAAAGTTGCGGTTGGATTGACCACCTTGGGTAAGCAGGAAAGTCCGAATGTCGGTACAGAAGAAGGCTCCGTAACGAACCGAAAGGAGTGGTGGAGGCGGATAGCCAGTCTGCTTCCGAAATCCGAAACAGTACCGTTACAGCTGCTCTTATCCCTCTTTATTTTAGGGGTTGGTTTTTTGTCTTGGTCTATCTCTTGGCGGCGCGGCAGAATGAAGAAACTGCGGGGCTTAGCGGGAAGATTTTCCAGTGAATCCGTCGGTGGGGAGGGTCCGTATGCTGCTTGAGAGCCTTTGGGGAGTAAAGCTTTCCAGGTGGGAGGAGAAGGTCGTGGCCGCGGCGTGTTTGCTTGGATGTGAGCGCATCCCAAGAGGTTTCCAGCCGGAAGCTCGGGAGCGGATGCAGAAGGCGCGGGAATGGATGGGCCTTCTGCCGTCGCACTGGGAGAGAGAGCTGAGTTTCGAAATATTTGTGAGGTCGGCGGAGGATGGGCGTGCCTAAACAGGCTTGCATATCCGAAGCGTCTGGGTCGGATTTGGAGCGAGTAGAGGGGTATTTTTCTGAATTATTCTCTCAGTTATTGGAGACAGAGCTGGTGTGTCTTTGTAAGGGCAGGGGCGGACCGGCCGAAGCAGGACGTTTGAGTTTTAATTTCTTGACTAGAAGCGGAGCACATTTCTCTCTCGGATTTAATACGCAGCAGTTTAATAGACCGCAGTGGCGGACGTCTGAATATTTTAAACGGGTGCTTGGTTTTGCAGGCAGGCTGGAGATATTTCAACAGTTTTCTAAGATGCGCTGGCCGTACTTAGTGGAAGAGGATTCATCATCTGGCCATTCAATTAGGTTGTACTTCGACCTTATTGATAGCAGACAAGGGTTGTCCCGCGGTGATTTTTTTTTAAGCGCAGAAGAACAGTTTCTTAACTGTGAAGAAGTTTGTTCACAGGACTTGATACGGCAGGAGCAAATAAATGCGATCCGTTTGAATCGCACTAAAGTTAAGGCCGTTTTGTCCTTGAATTTTGATGGTCAATTAGTGCCTTCAGTCAAAAAGGAGCGGCTAACAAGCCCGGTTTGGCTGCTAAGTGCTGGAGGGTCGAAATTTGGATCTTTGTTTCAGGTATCAGTCAAAGCGCTGCCTGGTCGTCGGAAACTGTTGATAGCGGAGGTGATTATGAAAACGAGTATGTCGCAAACTTTTTGCTGTAGCCTGCACCTTGGGGAATTGGAGGTCTCGGCGGCTGAGCTGTTAGCGCTTCGGCCTGGTGCGCGGATTGGATTTAAACCGCCGCACGGGCTTGAAGGAGTTCTAAAAGTTGCGGGAGGAGATTGGGCCAAGGCGAGCGTCACTTTAGAGGGAGAGGATGTTTGGCTGGAGGTTAAGGAACTTCTTTAGCCGTATCTTCAACTGGGTAACCGTTTGCATGAATATTACTTTCTCTGGAGAAAGTGAAGTTTTACTGCCTAGGCTGAAAACAAAATTGCGTAATCAATTCCACGCGTGAACGGTTCCCGGATACCCAACTGGATGAGTTATTGATTCTTCACCGACAAACCTTCGGCTTATCCCGCCGATTGGGGTGGAACCAGTTTGCGTATTAACCGCCTCCTCGACCTAAATTTTTAGGAAACTTTGTAAAAATCTCCCCGAAAGTACATTTGTTCTCAGTAGCGTTAACAAACAATCAGAGGAGTCTAGTTATGACAGGTCTTAGCGGTCTTAGTGCAGTCCAGCGATTTTTTAAAGGCGGTGGCCTTGAGAGGTTTATCCCTGAACCCACAAGTCGCATGGGTTCGGGATTTCGCAATGCGCTCAGAGCTGCGCAGAGCGCAGCCAGCGCCGTTGATTCCAGTCTTTCCGGAATTACAGGGGAGATGGGGGAGTTGCTGGCTCGGCAGAAAGAGCTTCAGGAAGAGATGATGAAAATATCATTGATTTCAAACATTATGCGGACAGAGCATGAGACAAAAATGGCTGCTGTTCGTAATTTGCGGGTAGCTTAATTTAGATTAAAGTTGCTGCTTCAGCAGCATGGGCCAGACAAGCGCCAAGGAAGAGGAGCTATGTTGAGGCAATTAGCTGTACCGATAGCGGTGGTGGGGATGTTGGTTTCCTTGATCATCCCCCTTCCGCCGATGGCAGTAGACCTGATGCTGGTTGCAAACTTGCTGCTGGCGCTGTTACTGCTCATCAGCGCTCTTTATCTAAACGATCCGATTAAACTCTCCGCTTTGCCGACCATTCTACTTTTGGCCACGCTCTACCGTCTTAGCTTAAACGTATCATCTACGCGTTTAATCCTTAGCGAAGGGGATGCGGGAGAAGTAATTCAGGCTTTTGGATCTGCTGTAATTCAAGGCAACCTAGTAGTCGGCGTGGTAATATTCCTAATTATTACCCTGGTTCAATTTCTGGTGATCGCTAAGGGTGCCGAGAGGGTGGCTGAAGTATCCGCGCGCTTCACTCTAGATGCGTTACCTGGCAAGCAGCTTTCAATCGATGCAGATGTACGGGCTGGTTTAATTAATTTTGAGCAAGCGCGTCAAAAGCGGCAGGACCTCCAGGCAGAATCCCGTTTTTACGGTGCTTTGGATGGTGCCATGAAGTTTGTAAAAGGCGATGCGATCGCCGGTTTGGTTATAGTCTGCATAAATATTTTAGGCGGGCTGGCGATTGGAATCCTTGCAAACGGTATGGACGTCGCTGATGCGGTGGCGCGTTACACGTTGCTGACGGTCGGTGACGGATTGGTTTCACAGCTTCCTGCTCTGTTAAATTCACTTGCAGCCGGCATTGTAGTCACCCGCGTCGTAAGCAGCGAGAAAAGTTCGTTGGCTGACGATATTTTTAGTCAGTTATGGCAGGTGAAGAAGGTCAAAGTTATCGTCGCCAGTTTGGCTTTGGTTTTGGCATTTATTCCAGCGATGCCGCTTCTACCTTTCCTTAGTTTGGCATTGGTGCTTTTTGTGAGTGCGGCCCTGGGAGGCGGGAATACGTCGGAGGCCAGCGCCTCGGTGGATGTAAGCGCTGTTTTCCAGCCAAAGCTTCCTCCGGTCCTGGAACTTAAGTTGGGAAAGGGCCTGGCCACGGAATTACGTGATGGTGGGAAGCTTGCCGCTACGGTTACAGCAATGCAACGCGGAGTTTATCAGGCACTGGGCCTGATACTTTTACCGCCCGACGTCTCTCTTTTAGGGGAAAATGAGCGGGGGCTGCAAATTTGTATGCGCGGCATAGTGGTCAAGAATGAAGTTTTTGAGGAGGGCAAGCAAAATCTGGGGTCTTTGATCTCGGAGCTTCTTCAGCAGGTGGTGACAGAGCGTGCGGTCGAATTTGTAGATGATATTCACACCCGTCGCGTTTTGGATTTCTTTGATAGCACTGCGCCGGAACTGGTGTCTAACGTGATTCCGGGAGTGATTAGCGTTACTCAGTTAAGTGAAATTTTAAGGAACCCCATTGGTGAGGGGATCTCAATCCGTAATTTTGACTTGATTTTGCAGGCAGTCGCAGAGCATGGAGCAAAGCCGCAAGGAGAGAGAGCTTTGTATGAGGAGGTGCGCATTGCGTTACGTCGTATGATCTCGGAGCGCTATGCAAAAGGGGGTTCAATCAGGGCGTACGTACTTGATGCGGCTCTTGATTTAGCTCTTATCAAAGCGGAACGAGAAAGCGCATTCGTTGATCCGGATTACTTTTTAAAAATTGAGGAGTGGATTCGTGGTCAAGATTATGACGGAGTGGTGCTTCTAGCTTCTAAGGGTGCGCGGCGACTACTGCAAGAGGGGCTGCGGCTACGTGATATGCAGATAACCGTGCTGGCGCATGAGGAGATTGCAGAGGGTACTGCACTTGAGATCATAGGTCGGATTGAGTTGCAGGAATCAAAGCGCAGAGAAATAGTGGAGGAGAGGTTGGCATGTTGAGGTCAGCAAGCTTGAAGGCGTCGCTTGTGGTGACACTGGTATTAGCGCTCCTTGGGTGTGTGGGGATGTATGAGCCTACAGTTAGTGAAAAGTGGGAGGCAGAGAAGCTGGTAGATCAGGGGTGCGCCTATCTTAATCTTGGTGACCTCGATCGGGCGGTCTCGGCTTTTACGGTGTCCTATGAACTAGCGCCTTCAGCAGCTGCACTGGATGGTTTGGGATGCGCGGCTTTCCTGGCAGGCCAACTGGATAAGGCTGAGAGGTATTTCTTGGGGGCGATGGATTTTGATTGGAATTATCGCAATGCTATTGCAAACTTAGCATTGCTGTATGAATACCAGGGGCGTTTGGAAGAGGCAGGTCGGCTGCATCAGGGCGCAATAGAAGAGCTTCCCCAAAATTTTCGTGCTAGAAACAACTTTGCTGTATTTTTGCACGAACATGGGGGAGTAGGAGAGGGGTTAGCCAGTGCGGTTCGGGGGGAGCTGCTAAAGGCTGAGATGCTTGAAGATAGCTCTTTAATACTGGATAATATTAATAAATTAGAGAGGAACGGTGATGGTAAGAGGTAAAGTTAAGAAAATTGATAGGAGCAAATTTTCCCATAGGGTTAAGGCCGATTCGTGCGCTGCCAAGGAGGCAGTGGGAAGGGAGTCCCAAGAAGAGTCCTCGATTTTAGCTTTTTGGAGCGAGGCTCTTGATGCGCTTGAGGGCAGAAGCTTTTGCAGTGAAGACGAGGCGATTTATGCGGTGATAGACTTGGTGTTGGAGCGGCTCACCAAAGGAGGAGATGTCGAACCAGGGTTGCGGGACTTTCTGAAGGATCTATTTGATACTGACCCAGAGTTAAGGGAAGAGATTAGGGGTATTCTTTCCATCCGTTCTTAGGTTGTTTTTAAATTTTACTAGCAACATATAGATGGTAATCCCCTGCTTAGTACCCGGTAACCGTCCACGCGGGGAATTGATTATGCAATTTTTGTTTTCAGCCTGGGCGGTAGCGCGGAAGTTAAATTTACTTTCATTTCACTTTCTCCAGAGAAAGTAATATCCACGTGAACGGATATTGAGTGAGACCGGGTGACCCGATTAGCATCATAAACACTGTTAGGACGATTGGAATAAAGCTGTCATACGAGTGAGAATTGACCAACGATACGAGTGGAATTAGTATGCGGCTAGGCCGGAGTTTTCACACTCTGGGACGGTTCTTTTTAGAAAGGGGTTATATGAAATTGCAAACAGTTTTTGTTATCGTTCTTCTTCTTGCGGGTCTTCCAGGTTGCAGAAGTAGCGAAGGGGGTGATGGAGGGGAGCTTTCGACGAATGCTTGTAATTGGGTTGGGCTTCCCACCCAGAAAAGTCAGGCCCGCATTATAAACGGAACCGCTTGTGCAGATCTGTCCCGTTCTCCCGTAGTCAGGGTCATCTTAGTGAATAACGCCGGCCAACAGGCAAGCTGCACTGGGACAATGATATCGGAAAAGATCGTTTTAACAGCAGCCCATTGTTTCGTAGGCCGTCCGCGCCGAGTTTTTGTGCTTTATGGTGATGGGTCCGATATGGAAAATCTGATGGCCGAGGACTGGGATATTCATCCGGGTTTCGGCGGCATGGGGACGACGCTTTTTAATGATGTCGCAGTGGTGCATTTGCCGCACAGCATAGACCTGCCGCTGCTTCCGGTTTTAGTTAATGGAGAGGTCTCTGAGGGTGATGTAGCTGCGATTTTCGGTTATGGCCAGGACGAGAAGGGAGACCTTGATTTTATGATTCTACGTTCAGGGGAGATGCGTGTCTCTGATGTGACTACTACCAATATTAGAGCGGATTTTGGTGGAGAAGGGAGCAATACGTGCATCGGAGATTCAGGTGGGCCGTTTCTTTTAAGAGTTAAGGATCAGCCTGTTGTGGTGGGGATTACCTCTACAGGCACCAAAACTGATTGCTCGGAGGGAGACAACGCTTATTTTACGAATTTGCGCGACCCTAGCGTGATTAAATTTCTGCGAAGGGTCGCTCCGAACGCTTGGTATTATTAACCTTTGCCAAGCCGCGCCCCTTAATATTTGGCTCCAAGTTCGTCTATGTCTCTTACGATGTTAAGCGCAGCTGTTGCTTTATCGTTGTTTAGCAGCAGCTGCAGATAGCGTTCCAATGCTTGTGGTGCTGCGATACTGGCGTTTTGAGCCGGGTTAAAAAATGAAGTCACCGGTAATTCGTCTTGGCCTCTAACTCTGACAGAAGCCATGGCGCGGCCGCGGCCGCTCCACACGTCCATTAGAAGGTCGTAGTCTAAGATGGTTTTTGTATAGATATCGTTCTCCCACTGGCCAATCGTGAAGTAGAGAATTCGGATGGGAGAATACTTGGAGACCAAATAATCAATTTCAGATTTTATATCGGAGTGTGCTGAAATTAGGGGCAAGCAATCATAACCTCGCCCAAGCATCGCGTTACAGACAGCACTACTAAGATCTTGACCGAAAGGTTTGCCGCTGGCAGTTAAGACCTCCCAGGGGTCTCCATACATTCCTCTGACCATTCCTACATGTTGCGGGCGTTTTGTTCCGTCCATGATGTGCGGCCGCTGGTCCCTGCTTACCACGATAACCTTGCCTTGACCTCGCGCGGAGAGTCTGGGGGCAAGTGTGTCGTAGCGATGAGGCCAGCCGGTTGAGCAGCCATTTACAGTGAAGAGTAAAACGAGGCTAAACATTAAAGCTGAGATCTTGGTGCGTGAAATCATGGCAGCCTCCATGTTGCAAAGTCTGTCCGCCTCAAGAGGAGGCGAAGTCCTGTAGAGTAGGTATTATATTACAACAACTTGGCCAAGAGCGTCTTATGGGAGACTCTATGTACTTGATTAGACGGGGGAATTAGGTTCTGCAGTTTGTATCCTGCAAACCGTTTACATGAATATTACTTTCTCCGGAGAAAGTGAAATGAAAGTGAAATTCACTCCGCGTTACCGCCCAAGCTGAAAACAAAATCGCATGATTAATTCCCCGCATGAACGGTTACTTCACTACACCTGAACGCTTACCGGACACAATTAGCATAACCTGCTCGTATATTTCGCCCTACTCCATATTCCTAATTGCCAACATCTCTCTAGCGTTGCTGCGATCTCCTGTACATGAGATCCTGCGCGGCGCGGAAACCAATTGGATCTTGAATTTTAACGATTTGTACAACTTTATGATCCTTGGGGTCGCCTGATTGGATGCCACCACCGGCCCAGGATGCGCGGCCAGCCATTTGGCCAAACGCACCTGATCTTCCCAAGTGAAATCCTCCTTAGCGTATTTTGTAAACTCCACATCAAAAGGAGGGTCGGAATAAATAAAATCACCGCGACGAAGCTTGAGCTTTTCAAAATCGCTGTGCACAAACTCCCAACCAGTCAACGCCCGCACATACTCATCAAAATCCCGCCGATAATTAATTTTAGCGTATTTGCCGAAAGGAACATTAAAAAAACCCTTACTGTTGAAACGACAAAGCCCATTAAAACCAGTTCGATTTAAATAATAAAAAAGCCCGGAGGCTTCAGCGGAGCCGGCATCATCCTTGGACAACAACCAATTAAAACGCTCCCGATTGCTATAATAACACTCCGCTTTGTTTTCCATAGGCGCAGTGATCTGGAAACCTCGTTGCAGCCACTTATAAAAATAAATTGCGTGCGCATTGATATCACCTAAAAGCGCTTTTTGGGGAGAAAGCCCCAAGGCCACCGAAAGACCACCAACAAAAGGCTCGACCAACCTACGCTTACGATAAGGCGAGTACAATTTTCGAAGCGTTGGAACCAACCAACGCTTGCCTCCCGCCCACTTAAGTGGAGGAGTCGGCATGATCTCTTCAATCTCAAAAAGCTGCCCCACACGAACAGCAGCAATGTCGCGGACCTTTTTCTTCACGGACACACCCCCTTCCCAGATTGTGAGTTAGCGCTATGATAATCATAGCCCGTATCTAGAAGTACACCGGCACGAGGAGACTACATATGACACCCACCCCGACCGCCCATATTGCACTATTAATGCTGGACCTACACATACCAGAAGCTGCCTCCCTAAAATCCAAACGGAAAGTTATCACCTCCCTAAAGGAGCGGATTAGATCAAAGTTCAATGTTTCGGTAGCTGAAATTGGTGAGCTTGATAAATGGCAACGAACAATCTTTGGAATCGTAACTATTGGAAATGATAAAAAATTTGTTGATAGCTCTATCAACTCGGTTTTAAATTTTGTTAGTACCGTCGGAAACGTACAGATCTTTGATTCGAAAATTGAATTTCTCTAGGAGGCAATCCTTGACGGTAAGCCAGAAAGATTAATCATATTAATAAGTTAACTTTAAACTTGACAAAGCTCACCAGCTACTGTAAACTATTTGTATATCGGTTCTCGTAAATGCCGTTCTCGCCTAGTTATCCCGCAATTTCTTAAATTAACTCGCTATTATTTTATCTATTATTTGCTTGCATTGGCAGTAACAGCTCAGTTGGCCTAGTCTGCGTATTTTGTAGAGGCTAACTACTTGATATTTCAGAGCCACAAATTAACAAATGTAATGATGTCGCTTTATTACTTCTTGCAGCTCCTCTTGTGATAACGACCTTATCCCTGCATCAGCTGCCAACTTGATATCACCCTCTCCCACGTAACCCCAGTTGGCATGAAGCAGCTCGAGGGTGGCAGCGTCACGATGCTGTCTTAACTCAAGCAAATTGGTAATTGAATCATCCACAAAAGTAATTTTATCTGCTGTAAACCTTTTGAAAATAGCCTCGAGGTTCTCAATCTTTCCCACCCCTCCGTCACCGGCGTAGACATTCTCACGCTTTAGTTCCAACCCGTAGTGCTTACCAATCTCAAGCACAGCCCGCTTGTCTTTTCGGGTCAAAATTACAGTTTCTAAATTGTCACAGCGCTTTATAAATCCAAAGATCGGTTGATAGGGCTTACTTAATGCCAACCACTTTGCTGTATGAGCCTCAGCCAATCTTGTACGGGCCTCGAACAATTTTCGTTCGCAATCTAAGGACGTCTCTTTGGCTTGCTGCATCCAAGCTACAAAGGCTTCACGATCAATCACCGCCACCGGACTCCCTTCTGCCTGCTCCAAACACCAATGCGCCAAAAGAACCATCTCCCCCGCACTGCGCGCGACAAAGCGATTGCGGCGAAAGAGCTGCACGAAATTCTTCCCAGCGTCTTCTACCCTCACTACTAAGGAGGCAGTAGCTGCATTGAAAGCCGAAACCAGAGTCTCTTCCACGGAGTCGATTAAAACCCCATCAAAATCAAATACCAGCATTGCAGTAACCTCAAAACAAACCGTGAGTTGACACGGACTGCCCTTAAGTCGTAGAAAAAGCGCTATTCTTAGCTACTTTTAGCAGGATCTTCGGGGTGTAGCTCAGCCTGGTAGAGCGCACGGTTCGGGACCGTGAGGTCGAAGGTTCAAATCCTTTCACCCCGACCATTTTCTGATGCTCTGATTTCTGGTACCCCCAACCCTTGGGTTAATTCCCTCGCCTAAGATATTAGTGGTATAACCGCTAAGAAGAAGCTGTCAACGTGGAAAATTCTTATTTGTCACAGCACCAGTTATGTTCGGAATAAGCTTTGCTGAATTAGTGGTGATTTTCATGGTGGCTTTGCTGCTCTTTGGGCCACATAAGCTCCCAGAAATCGCCAGAACTCTAGGAGAGGCTTTTGCTCAACTACGAAAATCAACTGAACATATTCGTGAGGAATTTCAACGAGAACTTGCCGCTCCGACTGAAGAGTTTCGAAAAATAGCCGACGAGGCAATTAACTCATCCCTGCACCATGACTCAAAAACACATGCTGGGAACCAAGGTCAAGATGGGCAGTGATAAAGCAGAAATGGGGATTCTGGAGCACCTAGCCGAGCTGCGACTGCGTTTGGCATACGCGCTGGCAGCGCTTACAGCCGCAAGCGTGATTGCATACGGTTTTGCTGGCAGTCTATTCCTACTGCTTAGCGCACCCTACTTCCAAACGTTCTCTAATACAGGCGCACAAGCGGCTGACCTAATTGGAACAGGTCCAGCAGAGGCTTTCATTTTAAAGATACAACTCTCCATTTTTGCCGGCGCTATCCTGGCTAGTCCGGTAATTTTCTACCAAGTATGGCGCTTTATCTCTCCTGGATTATACGAGCACGAAAAGAAATGGGCCGTGCCATTTCTTGGATGTTCGACCGTACTTTTTGTGGGTGGAGTGTTATTTTGCTACTATGCGGTGCTCCCGATAGCCTTTGATTTTTTTAATGATCAGTACACATCCATCGGCGTTAAACCCGCCGTGAAAATCAGCGAATACCTAAGCCTGGTTATTAGGTTACTATTAGCTTTCGGACTTGTATTTGAAATTCCTGTTTTAGCTTATTTCCTCGCCCGTTTCGGCTTGATAGATGATCAAATGCTGCTGCGCTGGGTGCGTCCGGCGATTGTGGTTATTTTTATTGTATCGGCCATAATTACCCCTCCTGATGTTATTTCACAGTTTTTACTGGCCGCACCTCTGATACTGCTTTACGGCTTTAGCATCCTGATTGCCAAATATGCCAACCCCGCAAGGCGCTCTTCAGAACCACTCGAAGGCACCGATTAATCTGCGCCTTTGCAAATCGACGCGACCATGGCGTAATATCGACCCATGCAAACAACCTCACTTCCGAAGCACAAACTCATTTACCTAAAAGATTATAAAGAGCCTGCCTACCTTGTGCCACGTACGACTCTGCATTTTGACATCGCGGAGCCGTGCACCACAGTTCGCAGTCGACTCGAAGTGGTACGTAATAGTAGCACCCTTGCAGGAACCCCCTTTTTCCTAAACGGCGAGGACCTGGCATGCGGCACTATTAAGTTAAATCACACCGTTCTTAGCCCACAGCAATTTGAACTAAGCGCCAAAGGACTAACTATCACCGATCCTCCGGCGGAATTTGAGCTAGAAATCGAAACCAAATTAGAGGTATCTCAAAACAAATCTGGGGAGGGGCTTTACCGCTCGAAAGGGCTTTACTGTACTCAGATGGAAGCAGAGGGTTTTAGACGAGTCACCTATTTCCCGGATCGGCCGGATGTGCTTTCTTGTTTCACAACTACCATCGTGGCAGAGAGAGCTACCTGTCCGGTGCTACTCTCTAACGGCAATCTGATAGATTCCGGGGAGCTTGCCTCCGGCAGGCATTTTTGCACTTGGCAGGATCCTTTTCCAAAACCGTGTTACCTCTTTGCCTTAGTGGCGGGAGACCTTGGCTATATTCAGGATCGCTTTGTTACCCAAAGCGGCAAAACAGTGACGCTGCGTGTTTACGTCGAAAAAGGTAACGAGCCACGCTGTGCTCACGCCATGAGTTCTCTAAAAAAAGCCATGCGCTGGGACGAGCAAGTCTTTGGTTTAGAATATGACCTCGACCTCTTCATGATTGTGGCGGTGTCGGATTTTAATTTCGGCGCAATGGAAAATAAGGGGCTCAACGTCTTTAACGCCGCTTATGTTTTAGCGGATGCTTCCTCGGCCAGTGATCGGGATTTCGATTCGATTGAAAGAGTGGTAGCGCATGAATATTTTCATAATTGGACCGGAAATCGAGTCACCTGCCGGGATTGGTTTCAACTCACCCTTAAAGAAGGCCTTACGGTTTTTCGAGATCAAGAATTCTCGGCGGATATGGCTTCTCGTGCGGCAAAACGCATTGGTGATGCTCACTACATTAAAACCGCTCAGTTTTTAGAAGATAGCGGCCCAAATGCCCACCCCATTCGCCCCGAGTCTTATATCGAGATCAACAACTTTTACACCAACACTGTTTACTCAAAAGGCGCGGAAGTAATTCGCATGGTCGAAACCCTGATCGGCCGGGATAATTTTATTAAGGGTATCAAGAAATATTTTGAGCTTTATGACGGAAAAGCTGTCACCACCGAAGACTTTTTGCATGCAATGGCGATAGTATCCGGATTTGACTTCTCACAGTTTTGCCGCTGGTATGATCAAGCGGGGACTCCAGTTTGTGAGATTAAAGGCCGGTATCTAGCCGAACAATCCATCTATGAGCTAAGCGTGTCGCAGACCTGCCCACCCACTCCCGGCCAAGCCGTAAAAGCTACGTTTTTCTTCCCCCTCAGTTTGGGTTTGTTAGATTCCTCAGGCCGCGAGCTACCACTCCAATTGGAAGGCGAGCCAGCTACCAGCCCTGGATTCACCAAAATCCTTCATATCTCCCAGCCACAGCAAACCTTTCGCTTTGTAGGGATTAAAAACCAACCGGTACCATCTTTGCTTAGGGGCTTTTCTGCCCCAGTGAAACTTAAATACGATTATTCAGAAGCCGAGCTTGGGCTCCTGCTTAGGCACGACTCTGATGCCTACTCACGTTACGAAGCAGCCCAGAATCTAATGTTTAAGCACTTAAACATGCGCTTGGAAGGGGTTGAGGCAAAAGAAGGGCTACTTCACGAGGGCACCCTTGCTGAGCTTTTACTGCAAGTCATGGAAGACGATACTTTAGAACCAGCTGTTAGGAGTGTCATCGCAGCACCTCCGCCACTTTCCGCCGTGGTTGAGCTTAAAACTCCCTTGGATCATAAGGCCTCCCGGCTGGCACTCGATGAATTTCGAAAATCATTTTCTCGCTTCGGCAAAACCCGGCTGGAATCCATCTATGAACGGATCCAGAACCAGCTAAATAAGCCTTATACCTTTGATGCCGAATCGGCGGGCAGACGCGCCTTAAAGAACTTGGCGCTGGCGCTTCTTCTCGCCACACAGGAACAGGACGCCATCGACTTGGCTTACCGCCAGTTTAAATCAAACCACAACATGACTGATGTGGGCGCAGCATTGGCGCTTCTATGCAACACAGAGAGTGAAGAAAAGTTTGAGGCTCTTGAAGCTTTCCGAAAACGCTGGCAGAACGACAGTCTGGTTATGGATAAATGGTTTGCCCTACAGGCCGCGGCCAACATCCCTAACGTTCTCGATACGGTCAAGACTCTGGAGCGTCACCCGCTTTTTGATCGCTTTAACCCGAATAAGATTCGCGCACTTTATTCTACTTTTACCCAAAATTTGGCGTATTTTCACGATGAAAGCGGGGCAGCATACGCATTTATCGCTGACAAGGTCATCGAGATAGATGAGTTTAACAACCATGTAGCCGCGCGGCTAGCCGGGGCTTTCACCAGATATAAGAAACTGATGCCAGGCCATAAACAAAAGATGCAATCGGAGTTAAAGCGCATCTTAGCTGCGCCTCGGATTTCACGCGGAGTTTTTGAAATTGTCTCTAAAACCCTTCAAGACGATGAGCCAACGAATGTCGACGCACAGGAGTAGAACTGTCGTTATTGCGGCGCTTATCTTGATGGCCACAGCCATCATATATGTCTACTTTCGAAAACCGATTCCCGAGGCAGAGCCCATCTGGAGTGCACATAACGCGTTGCTGCCGGCAGAACCCTTACGTTTTGAGGATGATCAAGACAGCGCATCTTTAATCTCTGCTCTAAGGTCAAGCCTTACATACTATAAGAGGCTCTCACCTCAGCAATCTTTCTCTTTTGGGGGCGCTCAATTTACAGCAAAAGATCTTGCAGAAGCGCTGGAAGACCTTAGCAACAAAGTTATGGAACTTGGGATTAGCACGGCACTTTCCGATTATATTTATGATAATTATTTGTTCTTTAGAAGCGCCATCAATCCTGTTCTTTTTACAGGATACTACTTGCCACTGCTAAAA
>JAAYZI010000230.1 GCA_012514925.1 Deltaproteobacteria bacterium
AGTATGCTACGCGCGAGATATGTATATGTGACAAGGTTTAATAAAAGCCCAGGTTAGCAAAGCCTTTCTGGTGATGGCTGGCGGTGACTGGCGGCGGCGCGGAGTTAAACTCACTTTCTCCAGAGAAAGTAAAATTCATGCAAACGATTACGCCGACTGGAAAGAAAGAGTAGGTGCCCCATTGGAAGTAATAGGAAATAGGCGTACGGTACTTAGACCTATCACCGTGAAATAATTGCATTTATTGAAATAGCGTTTGTGGCTGTCTTCTTTTCCTAAATCCAACTTATTGAAGCCTCTCGCTTTAGGTCCAGACACTTGAATGTCTCAGCTCAAAATGATAGATAATCAAAGGTCTTTCGGTGGGTTTAATCGCCTGAAAGTGAAGTGAGTTCTTCGCTTTACTACGTAATCCTGAAATATCAGGCTGGTTTTGTCGTTCCGCACTGCTTGTCGTTCTAGTGGGGACATCGAGAGAGTGTGTTTGCGGTTATGACAGGGAAGTTAGGCGTTAGCGGAGGGGTAAGAAGTGCTTAGTAGGGAGGAGCTGTGGAGGGATCTTGGCTCCTTGGTTGAAAGTTGTGGTTTGGAGCTCTTTGATCTCGAACTGCCGGGTCGGCAGGTTGGGACGTTAAGGGTGTATATCACCAAGCCAGTAAGTGCGCCGGATCGGGTGTCGGTAGAAGACTGTTAAGTTGTCAGTCGTAAGTTTCGAGTGCATAAGAAATTGGGAGCGTTACTACAAAGCTACTCTCTGGAAGTCTCAAGTCCGGGCATAAATCGGCAGCTGCGTTTACCGGAGCATTTTCGGGGCGCGGTAGGTGAGCGTGTGCAGCTGCGCGTTAAGTCCGGCGGCTGGGAGGACCGTACGTTGGTGGGTGAGCTGTTAGAGTGCCAAGGTACGGAGATCGCGGTCCGGTTGGAAGGGAGTGGCGAGGAGGTGCGTTTTGGCATGGGTGAAATCTCCAAAGCCAGGGTGGATTTTTTATTTTCTAAGTGAATATTAGGTAAATTTCTAAGTAAATGAGGGAGACGATGGCGGTAGATTTAAATGCAATACTTAGCCAGATCGGAAAGGACAAAGGCATTGATAAAAAAACTCTGGTTGAAGCCATAGAGTCTGCCATGCTCTCGGCGGCTAGAAAACACTACGGGCACAATCTCAATTTGGAAACACGTTACGATGATGAGAACGGTTTAATTGAGGTGCTTCAATTTAAGGTGGTGGTGGAGCGGGTCGAAGATGAGGGCACCCAGATTTCGGTGGCAGCCGCGCGGCGCGAGTATGACGCTGAAGCAATGGTGGGTGATGAGTTCGGGAAAAAGCTTGACACTGCAGTGTTGGGGCGCATCGCCGCACAGACAGCCAAACAAGTGATTATTCAGAAGGTGCGTGATGCCGAGCGAGGAGTGATTTATGAGGAGTATAAAAATTCCAAGGGCGATCTAATTAATGGCATCGTGCAGCGCTATGATCGCGGCAGCGTGATTGTGAATTTGGGTCGTACCGAGGCGATCTTGCCCAAGCGTGAGCAGATTTTAAAGGAGCGCTACCGTCAAAATGATCGCGTCCGCGCTTTGATATTGGATATTGATCGTTCTGCGCGCGGTCCCCAGATTGTGCTTAGCCGCAGCCATCCGGATTTTTTGAAAAAACTCTTTGCTCTTGAAGTTCCGGAGATAAGCGAGTCGATTATTGAGATTAAGGGCGTAGCGCGCGAGCCCGGAGAGCGCGCCAAAATAGCGGTGTATTCCACAGATCCTAGCGTTGACCCGGTTGGCGCTTGTGTTGGCGTTAAAGGCTCGCGAGTGCATGCCGTCGTGCAGGAGCTACGCGGTGAAAAGATTGATATTATCCCATGGACTCCTGATCAGCCCTCTTATGTAGCGCGCGCGCTTTCTCCGGCGGAGGTAAGCCGCGTCGTGGTAGATGAGGACGAACATTCCATGGAAGTGATCGTGGCCGATGACCAGCTCTCGTATGCAATTGGGCGTATGGGCCAAAATGTCAAGTTAGCAAGCAAGCTCACGGGTTGGCGCATCGATGTGCGCAGTGTTTCCGTAGCAGAGGAGGATGCTAAACGCGCGCGCGCTTCTTTGGAAGCCATTCCGGGGATTCAGTTTATGCATGCTGAGATGCTTTTCCAGGAAGGTTACCGCAATGCTAAGGAGGTAAGCGAAGCGACGATAGAGGACTTGATGGAGATGGATGGCTTCTCGGCGGAGCTGGCCAGTGAAATTCTTACAAGCGCTAAAGAATATGTAGCTGCCAACAAATTGACAGAGGAGGAAAATCAGGAAAGCGCCACTGCTCCAAATGATTTAGATAGGCTTATGTTGGCCCCGGGTTTAATCGAGAAGTTGGTGGCGGGTGGTTACGGCAGTATTCAGAACTTGGCGGCTGCTTCGAACGACGATTTAATGGCAACCGGTAATTTTACCGAGACTGAGATTGAGACGGTTAGGAGTGCGGTGGATGGCTTTTTAAGCCGCAACCCTCTGCCGTCGCTGGATTAATAGTGGCGGCTGACAGTGAGCGTACTTGCATTGTTTGCCGAGGGCGCGCTGCCAAAGGGCAGCTGTGGCGCGTTGTTTGGGAAGAGGGGCGTTTGCGCCTGGATGAGTCCCAGAGGCGGCCGGGGCGCGGAGCTTATCTGCACCCAGCGCGGCAATGTTGGCTGAAGAGGCAGGAGGCCGAAAGGTGGGAGCGCGCACTGAGGCGGCCGAAAGGTTCGCTCCGTCAGGAAGATGTAGTAGCTCTGCAGCAGGAGCTGAGTTGCTTAACGGGTGTGGCCGTGGGCGTTGAGCTGTTGAGCAAAACGCCGCGGAAGTTGCGCCTGTAGGTAAGACGAGGGAATTTTTGGGGTTGAGCAAATGGCTAAGATGAGAGTGTACGAGCTGGCAAGGGAGCTCGGAGTTGAAAATAAAGAAGTCGTGGCTAAGGCCAGAGAGCTTGGCTTTCTGCAGAAGGGATCTCATTCGAGTTCGCTCGAATCTGAAGAGGCGGAGTTGCTGCGCAGGGCGTTTATCCGCGCGGCGATTGGGACCTCACCAGACTCTGAGGTGATAACCACTTGTGTGGATGAGCGTACCGGCGAGCAGCGTACTGTGGTGGAGAGCCGTAAGGGCAACATTGTGCGAAGGCGTAGGCGGGTAGTTGAGGAGCCAGTGGAGGTTGAAGCTTCTGCGCCTGAACAGCCGGAGGAAGTGCCGCCGCCGCTGAGCGAGGAGCCAGTGCAGGCGCAGGAGCCTTCAGAGGTGGAAGTTCCTGTGGAATCTGCCGAGGTCGTAGAGGAGCCACAACAGTTAGAGGAGGCGTCTCCCCCAGTTGAGGAAGAAAGCGCGGGGGATCTGCCGGAAGCGTCGGTTGAAGAGGCCCCCCGAGAAGAAGCGAAAAAGACGGTTGGCCCTAAAATTTTGGGCCGGATTCAGTTGCCTCAAAAGAAGGCTAAAGTGGAAAGGACGGTTCGCCCTGAACCCGTCTGGGACAGCCCTGGAATTGCGGCTGTGGCTGATGATGACGAGGAGGAAGGGGGCAAGCATGGCGGGAAGCGCAGGAAGACGCGTAAGCGTGAATTCAGCCGTGGAGATTTAATAGACTATGAAGGTCGCCCAACCAGACGGCTTAGGACGGAGGGGCGTGGGCGTGGGCGTGACGGCGCGTCGGCGGATCGGGACGAGGGCGCGCGCGAGGTTATGCCTCAGAAAGCCTCAAAGCGTGTGATCCGCATGTCGGGGGATGTGATTACAGTAGGAGAGCTGTCCCGTCAGATGAGTCTTAAGGCCGGTGAGGTTATCTCCAAGTTAATGTCCCTAGGTGTGATGGCCACGATCAATCAGGCAATCGATAAGGACACGGCTGCGATTGTGGCGGATGAGTGCGACTTTACGATTGAGTTTACAGGCTTCGACGAGGACTTAATCTTGGCCCGTGAGAGCTCATCCGAAGCTGTGCAGCTTGAGAAACGCCCACCGGTTGTGACTGTGATGGGGCACGTCGATCACGGCAAGACTTCTCTCTTGGATTGTATCCGCAAAACCACAGTGGCAGCTAAGGAGCATGGAGGCATCACTCAGCATATCGGTGCCTATCAAGTGAGATTGGATCAGGATCGAATAATCACCTTTATCGACACTCCTGGTCATGCTGCGTTTACGGCCATGCGCGCGCGGGGGGCACAAGTTACCGATGTCGTGGTGTTGGTTGTGGCTGCGGATGATGGGGTGATGCCGCAGACGGTTGAGGCCCTAAATCACGCCAAAGCGGCGGGGGTGCCGATTGTGGTGGCTATGAACAAGATGGATAAGCCGACGGCCAATCCAGACCGCATTCGGCAGCAGCTAGCAGAGCGAGGAGTACAGCCCGAAGAGTGGGGCGGCGATACCATATTTTTAGGAGTTTCGGCGCTGAACGGCCAGGGAGTACCAGAGCTTTTAGAGGCGATCCTTCTGGTGGCTGAGATGAAAGAGCTCAAAGCAGATGTGCTCGGCCGTGCGCGCGGAATTATCGTTGAAGCGCGGCAAGAGCGCGGTCGCGGTGTGGTTGCAACGGTGCTGATCCAGCAAGGCAATCTAAAAATTGGAGATGTGTTTGTTAGCGGTGCGGAAAGCGGCCGCGTACGATCAATGTTGAGCGACTTAGGCACGCGTCTGGAAAGCGCCGGACCCTCCGTGCCGGTTGAAATTACGGGCTTTAGTGGAGTGCCTTTTGCCGGAGATGATTTTGCGGTAGTTGCCTCAGAGAACGAAGCCAAGCAGGTGGCTGATAATCGCAGGGCGATTTTGACGCTTAAAGATCAATTGGCCTTAGCGGGTGGCCCGGTAAGTTTGGAGGAATTTTCTCGCCGCGCTACCGAACAGCAGGCGGCTGAGTTGAATTTGATCCTAAAGGCGGATGTACACGGTTCTCTGGAGGCGGTTAGGCAGGCAGTTGAGGGACTCTCCGGCGAAAAGGTTAAGGTACGGGTGTTGCACGGCGCGGTTGGGGCGGTAAATGAGTCGGATGTGCAGTTAGCGATTGCTTCGCGCGCGATTGTAATCGGGTTTGGAGTGCGCGGCGAGCCGCGGGCTTTAAACGAAGCCGAAAGCTATGGAATCGAGGTGCGCTTTTACCGTATTATCTACGAGCTTCTGGATGAAGTGAAGCAAGCCATGGCGGGGCTCCTAGCTCCGATCAAGAAGGAAGTTTCGCTTGGGCATGCTGAGGTCAGGGACACCTTTTCGGTGCCGAAGGTTGGGACTGTGGCTGGCTGTTATGTTTTGGATGGCACCGTCAAGCGCGGCGCGCTCCTTAGATTGGTGCGTGACAGCCGTGTGGTGCATGAAGGGCGCATGCTGGCGCTAAGGCGCTTTAAGGATGATGTGAAAGAGGTTCAAAGCGGTTACGAGTGCGGCATCTCCTTTGATGGTTACAATGATGTCAAGCTTGGCGATTTGATTGAGGCCTTTGAGATCAAGGAAATCGCCGCTACAATTGATTGACCTTTTCGGCTGCGGCCGAGGGATTCTGTGAGGAGAAATTGTGACAGGTCGCCGCCGGGTATACCGGGTAGCAGAAAAGATTCGGGAGTTGATCGCGTCAAAGTTGTGCCATACGGCCGATCCGCGTTTTGCGATGGTAACGATTACGAGCGCTGCGATCAGCGCAGATCTAGGAGAGGCTAAAATCTATTGGAATATAAACGGAGGTCCTGAGCGCGCACAGGCGGCGCAGAGCGCTTTTGAGTCGGCGGTAGGGTTCTTTCGCTCTCATTTAGCAAAGGAACTTGGACTTAGGACCGTGCCGCGTTTGCGATTTTATTATGATGATACCTTGGACACAGTTGCGGAGGTTGAGCGTCTTTTTGAAAGACTAAGCCGTGAGGACAAGGAGGGTTCTGGGTCGCAAGGGGTGGAGTAGGCGAGATTTTCGGAGGTCGGGCGCGTGCATCAGTGTGGTCGAAATAGTTCGCTCCAAGAGGTGGTGGCGCTGCTAAGCGCAGGTAGGCGCTGGGTTGTGGCTGCTCATTTTAATCCTGATCCGGATGCTTATGGCGCCATGTGCGGACTTAGCCTGGCGCTGAGGCAGTGCGGCAAGGAAACCGCATTGGTCAATGAGAGCGGCATTCTTCCTATTTATGGCTTTATTCCCGGAATCGAGGAGGTGCAAAAACAGCTGCCCAGCGGTGATTGGGATGGGGCGATAGTTTGTGATTGTGGGGACGCAGACCGCGTTGGGGAGGTTTTAAAACCGGAGCTGCTTAAGGTCCGCCCGCTTATTAATATTGATCACCATATCTCAAACGATTTTTTTGGAGATTTGAATTATGTGCGTGGCGACGCCTGCTCCAGCTGTGAGTTAGTGCTGGAAGTCGTGGATGCGCTGGGCGTTACGCTTACGCCCGAAATCGCTAAATGCTTGCTTACTGGCATCATAGGAGATACGGGTCTTTTTCGTTACTCTTCGGTCACGGCGCAGACTTTTTCGATTGCCGAAAAGTTGGAGCGCGCTGGAGCAGGGGCGCATACTATCGCGCGGGCCCTTTATGGGGACCGACCTATTTCAGCTGTCAGGCTTAAGGCTGAGGTTTTACGTAATTTGAAGCTGCATTTTGAGGGCCGAGTCAGCGAAGCTTTGATTACGAACGAGATTATGAGTGCCTGTGGTGCCGGGCCCGCGGATTGCGAGAGCTTGGTGGAGGCGGCGCGCGATATAGCTGGAGTGGTAATTGCTGTTTCGATCCGGAGGGATAAAGACCTTTGGAAGGTTAGCTTGAGGTCTAAGGATGAGCGCATAAACCTCTCAGATCTGGCTGCTGGTTTTGGTGGTGGCGGCCATCGTCAGGCTGCGGCTTTTAGGTGGCGTGGCGAGTTAGAAGATTTGCGTAGCCAGTTGTTGGCGCGTTTATGTGAGGAGTTGCAGAAATTGTGAGAACTCTTACCACCGAAGCGGGGATATTGTTAGTAGACAAGCCGGCTGGCCTGAGCTCGGCGCAGGTAGTGGGGAGGCTTAAAAAAAAGCATGGCTGCAAGCGGATCGGACATGCCGGGACATTGGATCCTATGGCGACAGGGCTTCTGGTTTGTATGGTGGGCGCGGCCACGCGTCTGGCGTCTTATGCTGAGGCCGGGTCCAAGATTTACGCCGGTACGATTGACTTTGGATATGTGACCGATACCGATGACATATGGGGGGAGGTGCTGAACCGCTCGGAGAATTTGCCCATTTTTTCGGAAGTGTGTGAGGGTGCCAAGAAGTATTGCGGCCAGTTGTGGCAGGTGCCTCCGCGTATCAGCGCCGTCAAGGTGCGGGGGCAGCGCGCTTATCAGGCGGCCCGCGTTGGTAAGCCCCTTAAGCTGGAGCCTCGCCAAGTTTATGTCCATAAATTTGATTTGCTACCTGTGTCCAGGCAGCGAGTTTTTTTTCGGGTGCACTGTTCAAAGGGTACCTATATTCGTTCGTTGGCGCGTGATTTGGGAGCGGATCTGGGATGCGGTGCCTGCCTCTCCAGCTTGCGGCGTGAGGCGTCGGCGCCGTTTTCGGTCTCGAAAGCGAAGCCGCTTGAGCAGCTTGGGGTAGCGGATTTGCAGCATTGGTCCAGGCTCTTTCCTGAAACGCCTCGGTTGGATCTTGATGCCTGGGAGATTGATAGGCTAAGAGACGGGGACCAGAGGTTGTTGGGCGCGTTAAGTTTGACAGGCTCCGATTTTGCAGGGGCAGCGCGCTTGGTTTATGCTGACCGGGTATCCGGCCGGGCTTGCGGATTGTTAGTCAAGCGGCAGGATTCATGGCGGTTGGCGGTTAATTTGAGTTAGGAGAGTTGTAAATGCCATCCTTGGTGGTGATTGGAGCGCAGTGGGGAGATGAAGGCAAGGGAAAGATTGTCGACTATCTCGCTCCTAAGGCCGAGTGGGTGGTGAGGTTTCAGGGGGGTAATAACGCTGGACACACGATTGTGGCGGGCGGCGTTACCACCAAGCTTAATCTGATCCCTTCCGGAGTGTTGCGGCCGGACACACGGTGCTTGATTGCGGCGGGAGTTGTTATCGACCCTGAGGTCTTTGCTGCTGAAACGGCTAAGCTGCGCGAGGCGGGGCTTGATCTTTCGCCGCGACGCTTGGTGGTTGATCGGGATGCTCATCTGGTTTTGGAGTATCATCGCTTGATTGATGCTGCGCGTGAGGAGGCGCGCGGCGCAAACCGGATTGGCACAACCGGTCGTGGCATCGGTCCGGCCTATGAAGATCGCGCTAATCGCAGTGGTGTGCGGGTGGCCGAGCTTGAAGCTTTAGGTCAGCTGCGGCCGCGCCTGGAGGAGCTTGTAGCAGAGCGCAATGTTTACCTCCAGGCAGTCTTAAGGAGCGAGTTTAGCGTCGATTTTGAAAATGTATGGAGGGCGGTTTGCAAGGCCGCCGAACTGCTGTTGCCCCATATCGGAAATGGCAGCTTGATTTTGGACCGGGCGCTGCGGCGCGGCGAGAGGGTTCTTTTTGAGGGCGCCCAGGGTAGCCTTCTGGACCAGGTGCACGGCACCTTTCCCTATGTGACATCCTCGCATACTATCTCCGGCGGGGTGGCGACTGGTTGTGGAATTGGACCGAAGCATATGGGACACGTGCTTGGTATCGCCAAAGCTTACAGCACCAGAGTGGGGTTGGGCCCTTTCCCGACTGAGTTGCATGATCAGTTAGGGCATCGTATCCGTGAGGCTGGTGTGGAGTACGGCACTGTTACCGGACGTCCGCGACGCTGCGGTTGGTTTGACGCAGTGGGTATGCGGCGAGCGATTAGGTTAAACGGCATTGATTCCCTGGCGCTTACAAAACTTGATGTGTTGAGTGGGCTTTCCTCTATCAAGGTTTGCACATCTTACCGCCTTGATGGCAATGTTCTTGAAGACGTGCCGTCTTTATCTCAGGACTTAGAGCGCGTTGAGGCGGAGTACTTAGAGCTGCCGGGTTGGAGTTCCGATCTTAAGGATGTCAGAAGTTGGGGGCAGTTGCCGGTAGAACTAAAGGCCTATCTTGAGAAGCTTTCGGAGATTTTGGAGTGCCCTATCAGTATTATAAGTGTGGGCGCAGATCGACAGGCCACGTTTGTGGCTGAAAGCGCGAGTGAGATTTTGGCATTTATAAGGTGAAAATTATGACAGCCGCAGCAAGGGAATCAGACCAGTTTACTATCATGGTGGTGGATGACGAAGAGGGTATCCGGCGTAGTCTGCAGAGAGTTCTGCGAGACGAGGGGTTTTTAACGGTAGAGGCCGATAATGGCGAGAAAGCCATGGCGGCGTTAAAGCTCTCTAAGCCGGACTTGGTTCTACTTGATATTTGGATGCCCGGTATGGATGGCGTCGAAACTCTAAAGCAAATTAAGGCGCAGTATCCCGACTTGCCGGTGATTATGATTAGCGGGCACACCACTATATCAACGGCGGTGCACGCCACTAAGATCGGAGCGGACGACTTTATTGAGAAGCCTTTGGATTTAGAGGCCACGCTAAAGGCGGTTAAGCGCGTGATGGGCATTGGAGTTTGTGGCCCTGCAAGTGGAAAGCTTGAGGAGCCCAGCATGGAGGACGCTGATTTAAAGGTCGGGGTGAGGGCCGATTTAAGCCGCATTCGGACTGTGGCTTGTTCCTATCAGGGCTGGCGCGGCAAACGGGTGCCGCAGCGCACTTTGGCGCACAGCGCTCTACTTTACGGGCATGGGGTGCACACCGGGCAAAAATCTGGGCTTATTTTAGAGCCGCTCCCTAGTAATTGCGGCATTCATTTTAGCCGTATCTCGGAGGAGATGCCGGTGCCGGGGCATCTCGATTTTGTGGAATCCACCGCTTACGCCACGGTAATTAAGGACGGTCGAGCTCAGTTCGGCACAATCGAACATCTTATGTCGGCTCTGCATGCTTATGGCATTACAAATCTGTTGGTGAAGTGTAATGGTGAGGTTCCGGTTATGGATGGATCCGCTCAGGAGTTCTGTGAGCTGATTGAACAGGTAGGACTTAAAGAGCAAAGCGGGGAGTGGTATGAGATTAAAGTGCGTGAACCCTTGCAGATAGGATCGGGTGTGGAGTCGATCTGTATTGAACCGGGAGAGGGTTTTAGCGTGGATTACACCCTGGATTATCCCGAGCCGGTCGGGCGGCAACGCTTTGTTTTCAACTTGAGTGTTGAGAGTTATAAGCGTGAGATCGCAGGCTCTCGTACGTTTGGATTCGTAAAGGATATCGGTGCCCTGCAAAAGGCGGGTTTAGCGTTGGGCGGACGCTTTGATAATTTTGTGTTGATTGGCGAAGAGGGTGCCATTAATTCCAAGTTGCGTTATGCGGATGAAGCGGTCAGACATAAAATCCTGGATGTGATTGGAGATTTTTACCTTTTGGGTCGTCCATTAAGCGGAAAAATTAAGGCGGTTATGACCGGGCATGCTGATAATGTGGCGTTGCTTCGCAAGCTTCAAGATCGCTTGAAAGCTGAAAGTGAAGGGGAGAGAGCGGCGAATGTTTAGACTTTCGGCCAGAGACCTGGCCATAGATTTGGGTAGCTCCAGCACCCTGATTTATGAACAGGGCCGTGGAATTGTGGTTAATGAGCCCAGTATAGTGGCTATGCGTCAGGATGGGGCGCGTAAGTTGCCGCTAGCTTTTGGGGCCGAGGCCAAGGCCATGCTTGGCAGAACTCCGGAAGGAGTGCAGGTGATTCGACCGATCCGAAATGGGGTGATCGTGGATTTTGAAATCGCTGGTTTGATGGTGCATCATTTTTTGATGCGCGCACTTAAGAGTTCTACGGCCTTGTTTAAGCCACGTGTGGTGGTGGGGCTGCCATGCGGGATCACCGAGGTTGAAAAACGCGCTATTCGTGATGCTGTTTCGGCTACCGCTATTCGCGAGATCCGTTTAGTGGATGAGGCCATGGCGGCGGTGATCGGTGCGGATTTGCCGGTCTTAGAGCCGACTGCGAGCATGGTGGTGGATTTAGGCGGGGGTACCACCGATGTAGCGGTAGTGAGTCTTAGCGATATTGTCTCTTCTCTTTCGATTCGGCAGGGAGGGGATGCCATGGATGAGGCGATTATTAACTATATGCGTCGTTGCCATCACCTGTTAATCGGAGAGAACACCGCAGAGCAGATTAAAAACGCGGTAGGTGCGGCCCATCCGGAATATGATAAGTTGAGATGCGAGGTGCGCGGGCGCAGTCTCACAAGTGGCTCACCTGCGGCGCTGATTGTCTCTGGAGCCGAGGTGCGTGAGGCAATCGGTGAGGTAGTCGCGGCGGTGATTGGCTCTATTCGCCAGGGGCTGGAAAACACCCCACCCGAGCTTGCCGGAGATATTCTCTCCTGCGGTGTAACCCTGGTCGGTGGAGTGGCGTTGCTAAAGGGGTTGGACTGCTGCATTCAGGAGAAGCTTGGCATTGAGGCCAAGATTGCGTCCGATCCAATCTCAGCCGTGGTCGAAGGCGCCGGCCGCTGCTTGAACGATCCCGAGCTGTCTAAGGCGTTGTTGTACTGACTTAGTGAATATCCGGGTTAGTGGTTTTTGTGTGCTCAGGCTCCAAGCGTAGGCGGCTGTTTCACTGCCCCTGAACGCTTAGGCAGAGGAGCGCTGCATTTTTACTTTCTCCGGAGAAAGTAAAGCAGACACTCCCCCACCTCCTGCTTTAACTTTCCTCAGTTCGTCCAAGCAGTCCAATTCGGGTCTGAGTGCCGAGCGTATGCATTCGGCACCATATTAACAAGCCACTGTAACACATTTGGTGATTGTAGATTGGTGAAAGTCGTCACGTCACCTGCAGTGCATTGTTCTGTGGTCCCTTGTGATACCACCCCGGCGGTGGCTGGTTGACCGTCCACCTCAACTATTAGAGGACCACCTGAATCACCATTACAAACGTTCACGCCACTTCCTGAGAATTCCACAAATATGTGGTTTGGAGTAACATTTTTTACCGTCATTGTACCTGCTTCAAGAGTAAAGAAATCTGCGTCCTCGCCGGGCTTCCTGACTCCGTAACCATACACAAATCCAGGTTCTCCAACTTGCACGGTCCTGCTTA
>JAAYZI010000231.1 GCA_012514925.1 Deltaproteobacteria bacterium
GATATACGTTCTACCCTGTGCATATATGCATGGGGTAGAACCGAGCAGACCGGCTTCTTTTTTCCTCGTCCTGGGTTAACGGCTGTTAATTTGGTTACTTGCCTTGTATACTGGCGCAGCGGTGCACAGGTTTTTTGTGCAAGTCAGTATTCAATATGACAGACGCTGTCTGTACAATCAAATCCTGACTAGTACAATTTATATATGGAGCGACGATGCATTGTAAGCTGCAACGGAGGGAGTCGTTAAAGGAGAGTGACCCTGAAGTCTTTGATCTGATTCAAAGGGAGACCTCCAGGCAAGAATACGGTCTTGAGATGATCCCGAGTGAGAATTTCGTTTCGGAAGCAGTTCTGGAAGCGATGGGCTCGGTGCTGACCAATAAATATGCAGAGGGCCAGCCGCGAAGAAGATATTACGGCGGATGCGAAGTTGTGGACGAAGTGGAGGATCTGGCGAAAGCGCGCGCCAAGAGCTTGTTTGGAGCTGAATTTGCGAATGTGCAGCCGCATTCCGGGGCAGCCGCCAATCAAGCCGTATTTGAGGCGCTGTTGAATCCAGGCGACACCGTCATGGGTATGCGTTTGGATATGGGCGGGCACCTTACGCATGGAAGTCCGGTTAACTTTTCAGGAAAATACTACAATGTCGTGGCCTACGGAGTGCGGGAGTCAGATCATTTGATTGATGAAACGGAGGTGCGGGATCTGGCGTTAAAGCACCGCCCCAAGTTTATCATTTGCGGGGCAACGGCTTATTCGCGGCACATTGATTTTGCGATGTTTCGCCGGGTGGCGGATGAAGTCGGGGCGGTGGCGGTCGCTGACATCGCTCACTACGCCGGTTTGGTGGCGGCTGGGGTCTACCCCTCACCAGTGCCCCACTGCCAGATTATAACCTCAACCGCCCATAAGACCCTGCGGGGACCACGGTCCGGTTTTATCCTCGCCCAGGAGGGTTATGCCAGAGCTATTAATAAGGCTGTATTCCCAGGTTTGCAGGGTGGGCCTCACATGCATACCATCGCCGCTAAGGCTGTGGCCTTCAAGGAGGCGATGCAGCCTGCGTTTAAGACCTATGCCACCGCGATTATAGAAAACGCGCGCGCCCTTAGCGCAGGCTTAATCTCTCATGGCTTTAACATTGTTTCCGGTGGCACGGATTCGCACGTTATGCTGGTGGATATGCGCGCGGCTGAGATTAATGGCAAAGAAGCAGAGGCGGTTTTTGATCGGATAGGGATTACTTGCAACAAAAATACGATTCCCTTTGATCCGCAGCCGCCCTTAGTGGGTAGTGGTGTGCGGCTTGGCACGCCCGCGCTTACCACTCGCGGTATGGGGACAAGTGAGATGACAACCATTGCTAGGTTAATGAAAGATGCGGTCCAGTCCCGTGGGGACGATGCCAAGCTAAGATCTTTGCGCGAGGAGGTCAGGGAACTAAGTCGGCGTTTTCCGCTCTATGATTATAGGTTGATTTAGATTAGGCAGATCCAATCGGGTCCGACGGAGAGTAGCCATGCGCTGTCCGAAATGCGGTTCAGAGAAATCTGCGGTGATTGACTCCCGCAGTGACGGTGATACCACGCGGCGTAGGCGTGAGTGTCAGAGCTGTGAATTTCGATTCTCTACCTACGAACGGATTGAAGTGACGATGCCGATGGTGGTGAAAAAAGATGGTCGCCGTGAGGCTTTTGACCGTGACAAGGTGCGTGGAGGTCTATTAAAAGCGTGCGAAAAACGTCCGGTCAGCATGGAGATTATCGATCAAACTGTGGAGGTTATCGAGCGTAAGCTGCAGGAACTGTATTCACGGGAGATTTTAAGCCGCAAGATTGGAGATGTCTTGATGGAGGAGCTGAAACGCCTGGATCAGATTGCGTACGTGCGTTTTGCTTCGGTTTACCGTGAATTTTCTGATGTAAGCCAATTTGTGGATACGCTGCAAAGTTTAACGCCTAAGGATCTTCCGATCTCTAAAAGTTAATGGTTGTACCTTAAGGGTAAGGGATGTTTTCCGGAATAATAGAAGAGTCGGCTAAGGTTGTGAGTGTAGCGCGGGTCTCTGGTGGAGGAAGGCTAGAGTTGCTCAGCGCGCTCGATCATAGTGGCACGAAGGTGGGAGACTCAATTTCAGTCAGTGGAGTTTGTTTGACCGTATGCTCCCTGCGGGGCAAACAGATTGTTTTTGACATCTCTGAGGAAACTTTAAGGCGCAGCAGCCTAGGAAGCTTGAGGGCTGGGGATGCGGTTAATTTGGAGCGTTCCCTGGTACTAGGCGGGCGCATACATGGACATCTGGTTTTTGGCCATGTTGATACGGTCGTATCTTTAATCACCCGTGAGGAAGAGGGCAATAGTCTCAAGCTTGTATGGTCGTTGCCAGACGAGTGGCAACCCTACTTGGTTCCAAAGGGTTCAGTGGCGTTGGCGGGGGTTTCACTGACAGTTGGTGAGGTTATGCCGGGACGTTTTGCGGTCTACCTAATTCCGCACACTTTGAAAGTCACCACCTTACTGAGTCTACGCCCGGGAGATGTGGCGAATCTGGAGGTCGATATGTTGGCCCGCTACGTGGGAAGTATGATCGCCTCCAAACAAACGCCAAGTGCTGTGGATGAGAGCTTGCTGCGCGAGCATGGTTTTATCCGCGACTGAAACCAGATCTGGGAGATTGAATGAGTGAGGCTTTGAATATCGCCCCGTTTTCTGAGGTGGTCGAAGAGGTTCGGCGGGGCCGTATGGTAATTATGACAGATGACGCCCAACGTGAGAACGAAGGCGATTTGATGGTTGCTACTGAATGCGTTACCGCTGAGCAGGTGGCGTTTATGATGCAGGCTGCGCGTGGTCTGATCTGTGTCAGCGTTTCCGTTGAATTGGCGACGCGCCTTAATCTGCCTTTGCAGGTGGTCGACAATAACTCATCTTTCCAGACTCCTTTTGCGGTCAGCATTGATTGGCGTGAGGCTCTGGCCTCTGCAGGAAGTGCGGCGGGTCGAGCGGCAGGGATGAGGCATCTGGTGGATACGAGCGCACAGGCAGAAGATTTTTTGGTGCCTGGGCATATATTTCCTCTAATTGCTAATCCGGCAGGTGTGCTGGGGCGACAGGGGCAGACTGAAGGGTCATATGATTTGGCCCGCATTGCCGGATTCACCCCATCCGGCGTGATCTGTGAGATTCTTAATGCGGACGGAAGTATAGCGCGAGGTCATGATTTAAACCGTTTCGCTGAAACTCATGGCCTAAAGATCACAACTGTGGAGCAGGTTGCGCAATATCGCATCAGGGACGAGGTTCTGGTGCGGGAAGTAGCCCACGCCCTTATGCAGACAGATTACGGAGAGTTTATTGCTAAAGTGTTCAAAGATGATGTTGATGGCAAGGAGCACTTGGCGATGCTGTATGGCTATCCCGAATGTCTAAGTCGCGGCTACCCTCTGGTGCGGATTCACTCGGAGTGTCTAACAGGGGATGTTTTTGGCAGTCAACGTTGCGACTGTCGCGGTCAATTAGACTTAGCGTTGGCGCAGATTGTTGCCGAGAAAGGCGGAATGGTGCTCTATCTACGTCAAGAAGGGCGCGGCATTGGGCTGAGCAATAAGCTTAGAGCCTACGCCTTACAAGACGCTGGAGACGACACGGTGGAGGCGAACGTGAAGCTTGGATTTGCGCCGGACCTAAGAAATTTTGCGGTGGCGGCTAAAATCTTATCGGAGTTGGGCGTGCACAGAGTGCGGTTACTGACGAATAACCCAAATAAAATGAGTGATTTGGAGAGATTCGGGATCGGAGTGGTGGAACGTGTCCCGATAAAAGTGACGGCAAATGAATTTAATTATAATTATTTAGAGACGAAGCGGGAAAAAATGGGGCATTTTCTGTAGGATAGCCCTGGGCGCGGTTGCTTTGTGACGTTTTGGGCTCTAGTGGTCATAACTAACTTGTAGATTGCACTGCAGCCTGCGGCGATTGTTTTGGTGTTTCGGTGTTTTGGCAGTTCTTTCTTAAATTTATATGAGAGGGTACATGGCTCAAGTTATAGCAGGTGAACTTAGTGCAGCAGGGATTCGCTTTGGCATTGTCGCCGGGCGTTTTAACAGTTTTATGACCGAACATTTGGTTGCGGGTGCGGTTGACACGATTGTGCGGCACGGCGGCAATTCCGACCATATTTCTATTATGTATGTGCCGGGCAGCTTTGAAATTCCCCTGGCATGCCGGAAATTGGCGCAAAGCGGAACGGTGGATGCAATCGTCACAGTAGGAGCGGTAATCCGCGGTTCCACTTCGCATTACGAATTGGTGTGTGGACAGCTAGCCAGGGGTATCTCCCAAGTGGCATTGGATGAGGGGCTGCCGGTTACTTTTGGAGTAGTTACTGCTGAGAACATTGAACAGGCGATCGAACGTTCGGGTTCAAAGGCTGGTAATAAGGGCTCAGAAGCGGCTATAGCGGCAATTGAAATGGTGAACCTTTTTAAGGAGATGAAAAAGGTAAAATAATGAAGTCACGCCGTAAAGCCAGAGAAGCCGCACTGCAAGCGCTGTATCAGTGCGATACTCTTGGGGACTGGAGTGATGCCGCGATAGATCTATATTTCAGCGTTTTTCAAAGTGGCCAAGCGGAGACAGATGATTTAGGAGGGGAGGATAATCGTGCTTTTGCCAGAATGTTGATGCTCGGAGTGCTGGAGCATCGCAGTGAAATCGACGACCATATTGCCGGGGCGTCCAATCGCTGGAGCATGGGGCGCATGTGCCGCGTTGATCGCAATTTGCTCAGATTGGCTGCTTTTGAAATCGCCTATCTGCCAGAAATCCCCGTAAGCGTGAGCATTAATGAGGCGATTGAAATCTCAAAGCGTTACGGCATTGATGATTCTCCCATGTTTATAAACGGTGTGCTTGACAATTTGGCCTCCACTTGGGTTGCCCCCGGAAAGTCAGCCTCCCTTGAAGCTGTCGCGGAGCTTCCAAAGAAGCTCGCTGTGGGTTAAGCGCCACAATTTACTTTCTCCGGAGAAAGTTAAATGGGGGCGGCGTGGTTTGTGTGATTTGGAGCGGTTTAGTAGGCCGGGACGTGGGAGCGGTCACTTATGCCAGAGTCTAAGTTCAACTAGCGACCAATCGAAATTGGGTTCTTTTGCGATCTGTTGAATGTGTAGGCATTGCGCGCGAAGGGGCTTTCTTAAGAAGAGTTTAACATTGCTTTGGGCGGAGTAATAAGGATGACCTTGGGGAGTGAAGCCAGGAGCTCCCTGCCATTTTGGAATCTCTAACGCTAAAGTGTAACCCTTAAAAGCTTCAGGTTTTAGATCCTCCTCAGGATGACACTCTGCCTTAAATGAAAGGCGCACTCCTCTTGGAAAATCATGTTTAAAGTCTCCCAAATACAATTCTACTCCTCGCAAAGGTTGGGGCTTTTTAAAATAAACAGCCAGCCATTCATCTCCCTCTTGACGGCCTTTTTTGAGAGACCAGCGCCGCGCATGTTTTCCGGTTAAATTTAATAATTTGCGCGCTTTGTTACCGCTGGAGTCAACGTAGAGCGTGTGAGCTTCACTGACGGGCTTAAACGACGTGTCCTTTAACTCTTCGTACGCCAGCACCGGCCAAAGCCCCTCGTTTCGAAGCATCGCATAAGAGGGGGAGATGACACTTTTTTCTATCCGTTTGGCTTGGTCGCTGTGGCGGTCTGGAAATTTATCTAGAAACTCATGCCATACCTTAAGACTCTCTGGATCCTGCAGAGCACCGGCCGCAAATTTGCGTCCCAGTGCATGGGGAGTTAGAAGAAACAAGGCTACAACTACCAGCAATCCCAGATATGCAATCTTTTGTTTTTTGTATTCAGAACTGCTGCGAACTTGGTGTAGCCACAAAATTAAAAACAAAAAACCTACAGCCAGCGTCAGACCAGTCAAGGAAAAATAAAAAAGGTGTGGAATCGTGCGTGCCAGCACGGCTAACGGCATAATCTGACTTGTGGATTCGCTTGGTAAAGTATCAAGTGCCACAAGTACAAATAGCGTTAAAGCAGTAACGGCGCTGCGGTGCTTGCTCCTTTTAAGCCCGATGATATACGCCAACGCAAAGCTTAAAATAAGCGCCCAGAGTGAAATGAAGGCGTAATTATGGCGCACAAAGTTCCGGTCAATTATCGCTACGGATGGAGCGGCGGGGCCGATTAGCGGCCGGACCATTCCCGGCACGCCGGTATGCGGCACAACATGACTTAATCCTGGATAGGGCGGGAAGTCAGGTCTAGGCGCCTGCCAGAGGGTGAGCGCGGCAGGAAGCAAGATAAGTATAAATAGTGCTGCCATGCGACCCCGGGCTGGAGCGTCTTGCTCTTGCTTTAAAGGATGCCATTCTCCAATGCCGATCAGCGCCGCTGGAGCAAGTAAAATGGCCAGCTGGTTAGCGCTGCCGGCAAGCATGTACGCCACACAGAAGATAAGGAACATGCGCGTTATAATCCGGCAGTCTTTGGTTTTAACTTTAAGCAGCAGGGCCATAAGCCAAGGCATCCAAGCCAAACTGCCGGTAATCAGAAGGTCAGCTCCCCATAGAAAACTCACACCATAGCAAAATAGAGCGCTTGTAAGCGCGGCTGACAGCACGCTACCACCCGCTGCCACTACTAGAAGCCAGCTGTATCCAAAAAACAGAATCGCTAATTGTATTATGGCTACGCCCGCATCGAGGCAACCCTCTCCACATAGCGCCTGCGCAGCTTCAAAGACGAGAGTATTTAGGCGCCAAGAGAAATAAGAATTTTCACTGAAATGTATGACTGAGTGCCAATTTTCGCGCTGAAGAGCCGATGTCATGGATGCCACAGGCCAAGCGTGTCTATGCGCCATCGCTAGGGCGACTACAGCCAGAGCCAAAATCAACTCGCAATAATAGCGAGTGTTCCTTAATGCATCATTTATGTGTTTGCCCATGCGAAGGGCTAGGATAGCATTTCCACGTCAGGCGCCGCCACCCAGGAAGTGGAGAATCTGATAGGACTTCAACCTAAAAGTCTGTCAACCCCGATTTCGCGGTAAAAGGAATCAAAATCAAAAACCGCGCAGGCAAAGTGCTCGGCTGCGCTCTGGTTGTTACGCTGATTCAACGCTTCCAGACCACGGTTTAGATTGGAGGTGACGGACTGAATGTCTTTAGGAGTGATTGAAAGATAATGCGCTTCTTTTTTCCTGACCTCATACTGTTGCAGACTGGAAACTAAATTAGCCACGGCACCTAACGTTTCCCCTCTCTCAAGAGAGATTAGGGCCTTAAGCGCGGTGGAACGTGGACTGTCTTCCAGCCTATCACTAAACTCTAAACACTCTTTGGCGCTCTCAATGTCCCCAAAACGTATGAAGATCGCGGCCAAAGTGTGATAGCAAGCTGCTGCAGATTCTTCTTCGAAGCTATCCCAGGCGTGCTGAGGGAAGAGGTCTTCGATGTTACATTCGTTAACTGCCAAGCTAAGCAGTTTAGCCCGGATGGAATTTGAGGGGCGGCAGGCTTCTAAGACCTGAGGATCTTCAGTCTTTAAAAGATAATCGCTGCTGATTAAAGCCGTGTTCTCACATACAGCGCGAACTATCAGACCCGCAATAATCTGGGAGTATTCGTCACCCTCTAATTTATTTATCTGCGATAAAACATTTCTATGGATCCCAATCGCTGCCACCGGCCAAAGGGCGGTACTTGAAATTGTAGGGACGAGGTCTTCAGGAGAGATCTCAGGCAGCTCAATTCTTTCACCGCCAACTTGTATAGGCGTATGAACTATTGAGTTCGGCTCCAAATCCTGCATTGCTCCTAAGAGTTCTTCGATTTGTTGGGCGGAATAGTTAATGCGGCCGTCGAGCAATACGATCACATCTCCCTTGGCAAGTGCTATCGCCTGGTTTAAAGCGGCAGCTTGTGTGGTCCCAATTGTGGAGATTGAAACTTCATCACCAATTACTTCGGGCGCTATTACAAGAACCTCACTAGCTGGTGTTCCCTTCCTGATATATTGAAGAGAGGTCTTTAAAGTTTTCCGTGAACTTCCATTGTCAACTAAAATAACGCTTAACATAACAACCCTCACTTTCCTTGGATCGCGTCACAATAAACATCAGCAAATACATTGGCTGTTTCTGCTCCGCTACTTAGGATGCAGGATTTTGTAATTAGGGTACAAAAACAATTACAATGTTAAGTGCTTGGTCTTTCAGCTTATTTTAGGCGACTCTGTTACCTTCGTCGTGCGTTCACGTATAGAACCGCTCACATAAATATTACTTTCTCCAGAGAAAGTAATATTTATGTGAGCGGTCATATTTTTGGGGAAACTCCATCTTTGATCTCGCGAATACTTAGTCAGATCGGCCTCTCGTACTGTCAAGTCGATTATTATGGGCCGTTTTTATCTGTATATTAGAAGATCAATTATATTAGGAGACCAATATGATTAATTATATTCCTTCTCAGTTGCCTAGCATACCCTTTGCCAACAACGTGGGGTCCGTGTTCCAAGGCGGAACCAATCTTACGCAGGGGTTCCCGATTTCAAACAGTACGCCTTCGTACTCTCCACAGATAGCTCCGTATGCGGAGTCTGTTCAATCGCCCCAAGCTTATCAAAGTGGAGTACTGGCTTGCTTAACCCAGGCGATTAGCCAATTGGTTAACCTGGTGAGTGCGCTGGTAGAACGCTTGATCGGAAACGGAGCGTCCCCCGTCGCCTCATCGCCAGGGAGCAACGTTTACGGCGAAGGTGCCGCTTGTCAGGATGCTGCGTACGTGAGACCTGCTACTGGAACAGGCAACTTCCTAGATCAGGTTGGTAAAATTTGGGATTTTGGAAAGAACGCCTTCTCGATGATTGGGAAGACATTTTCCGGCCTTTGGGGCGGGGTTAAGTCCTTCGTGACAGGGCTGTTTTAGTCCTCTCCCGGGGTAGCACGCCGTCTTTATCTGGATGGGCTGTTACCCCGGGGTTACGACTAGCCTCGGCCCAAACCCTATCAAAGCATCGTTTAGAAGATCGAGCCGATACTAAAATGAACACGGATGGCTTTTTCATCACGTCGGCGCGCTAATGGGTGGCCGATATCGATCCCAATTGGTCCTACTGGGGAAAGGTAGCGTATACCGATCCCAGCTCCCCAGCGCAGCTCACTCAAATCCACTCCGTCATCCTTAAGATAGGTGTTACCTCCGTCGATAAAAGCATTTAACGAGAGCGCTTCAGCGATCAGATAGCGCAGTTCGGTATTGTTCTGCACCAAGAGGTCCCCTCCGATTACGCTTCCGTCCTCGCCGCGGGGTCCAAGTGAGTTTTCACCGTAACCTCTTACGGTTGTACGCCCACCCAGGAAATAACGTTCCGAGATGGGTATGTCCTTTGTGCTTCCAAAGCTCCAACCAATAGCGCCGCGACTATTATTGGCTAGCAGTAAGGGACCTACCAGTTCCTGAAGGAATGAAAAGCGTGCTCCCAAAGCCCCATATTCTGCGCTGCTGCCAAGTGGTTTAGCCGCCAGGCGGTAATCGAAATTGGCAAAATATCCGGTGTTAGGATTAACGGGATTGCTGCGCTTATCAAGGCTTACAGTGCCTGATAAAAAACCAATCGTTAACGGTCCCTGATCAAGAGAGCTAAGCACTGCATCCGTGGCTACGTTTGAAAGGTCCTGACGCATCAGGGTGTAACCGAAAGTCCTGGAAAATCCTGAATCCCGGGATCGGTATATAGCGCTGTCAAATACAAGACGGTCTAAATCAAAAGGCAGGGTCGCCATGTCCAATTTTTGATAGCGTAGTTCTGACGAGAAGCTGTTTGCCCCGTCGAAAAGCAGTGGATCTAAATATTTTAAACCAGCTATTCCATGGCTTACTTCCTTAATGTTGTAATCATAGTAGACATCTGCGCCTAGAGTTAAGGTCTTGCCGTCGCTAAAGAGGCTTTTGTCGCTGCCTTCCGAGAAAAAGTGGTAGCCAAGTTCAGAATTAGCGCCAAAGCCGACCTCCAAAGTCTGTAGAGCTCTTTCTAACACCCTAACCTTGAGTTCTTCGCTGGCACTGTTTAGCTCTCCATCCGCCGGTGTTAATTCAACCAGAGAAAAAAGGCCTAGTTTCAGCAAGCGCCGTTTGCTCCGCCCCAGTAGCTCTCCATCCCATGCGTCTCCTGCAGTTACCAGTAGGTTCTTTCGAATGACCTCGGTGGGAATTTCTTCATTGCCGCTGATGCTGATGCTTGAAATCTTTGTTCGCGGGCCAGGCTCGATCAGATAGAGCAGATGTCCGTTTTCAGGATCGAACTTTGAAGAAACCGCCGCCAAAAGATAACCGTGAAAGATCAGAGTGCGGGTTAGCTCTTCCAGATAGCGATTGGTTTTAACGATAGAGTAGGGTGGTTTAGGCGGAGTTGGTGAGGGTAGGTTCACTGGGAATCCCACTGTCTCAATTTCTGTTACCTGCCGAAGGGCACCTTCTTCGATGAGGTACTCGACTAGAAGCTCATCATCTGCTTGGGGCTCCACTTTAAAGCGTACTTTTGCGCGCTGGTAGCCCTCTTCTTCGTAAATGCTTTGCAGAACGGCTGCACCGCTTTCTAAATTAGATGCCACCGCATAACGCGGTTCAAAAATCTCCTCGTAGATAGCGGCATGCTGGCGACGTGCGCGTATGAGTAAATCTTGCTCTGAGAGCGCTTGGTTACCGCTCAACTTTACACTGCTTACTCTGACTCTTGGACCTTCGTTTATCTCAATTTGATATCGGATTTCAGAACTGGCAGGGTCGACCGCTGCTATATTCTCTGAAGCGTACTTCACATCGACATAATAATAGCCACTTTCGCGGTATTTCTTTCTGATACTGTCACTCAAGATCCGAATCGTATTTCGTCCAAACGGCTGGCGCCGCTTCATCAGCGAGATGCTTGCCAGCAGCTCCTTATCGCTAAAAACCCGGTTACCTTTGAAATTGAACTTTACCGGCATACCGGTGATTACCTTGAGCTGCAGCACTTTATCAGCTTGGCCCGCCACAGGAAGGTACTTTGCACTTATACGCGCCGCAATGAAGCCCCTCTCACGTAAAGTGCGTATTACCAGGCTCTGAACGCTCTCAAGCACGTCTGCGGTGGCTTTAGATCCATGCCATTCGGATGCAAGCTCTTCTGCAAGATCCAAGGGAAGCGGATCTCCTTCATAGATTACGCCTTGAATCCGGCTGAGTGGACCTTCATAGAGCCGAATTTCCAAAGCCCGCAAAGGGTCTTCTTCTTCAGCCGCGTGCAACTCTACCGACGTTTCGAAATAGCCGTTGGAGCGGTAGAATTTCTGAACATCTTTACGTATACGGTAAAGTTCAGTGTGGTTTACAATTGATCCTTGCGTGAGCTGACTTGCATCTAGAATCTCGTCTGCGCGCAAGGCCTCGTTGCCGAGAATAGTGACGCGGGTGCCGGTTTTAACCCTTGAAAGTAATGTGTAGGTCAAATCAGCGCCCAGAGAAGTGTTGCGTTGCGTTGTTAAAGTATCAGCCGTGCCGCTTAGGGTTAGGCGCGGAGTAAGGTTATAAACTGCTGCAAGCTTTGGATCCGAAGCTTCGCTGCCTAGGAAGCTCTCTCCCACAACCATGAGATCTTTGCCAAGTTTCTTCTTGGCGATTACCACCGGCTCTATCAAGCCGGTGCGCAGGTTGTCTCGAGATTCTACGGACAGGCTATCAACCGAGGTTAGTTCATTTATAAAGTGCGTGAAGGTGTAATGATCTGAGGCGCTCAGTATCGAGAGTTTGCCGCGATTATCCAAACGACTGGGAGAATTGATGAGAGTCTGACGAGTTGAGGTCTCTCCGGCCGCAAACAAAGTTGCCAGCTCAGCTTGGGAAAGACCGCCGTCTGAAGACAGGCTTATTCGCGGCGCGGTTAGAAGCCCGTCTGCCTCAAGCATCACAAATATGGTATCGCCGCTGCGGGAGAACCAAAGCGCTTGGCCCACTGCTTCCAGGCTTGGGATACGGTCTTCGGGTCGAAAAATGATCTTTCCTGATGTGAGGTCAAAGCGTCGCTCATTAATACCAATCCATCCGGAAAGTGTCTCCAGGCTTCCGCTGATCAGTGGCGCTGCCAGCGTGCCATGTACGGAAAGATTAGCTTTAAGTTCAGCTTCAATAAAATTTGTAATCAGAAGGATGTTACGCCCTGCAGTTAATTTTATGTCAAGCTGCACTTCTGGTAGGTCCGTCAGGGATTGTTCAATGCGTTGACGCTTAAAGACGTACTCCGTGAGTTCCCGTAAAATCATTTTGATATCAAAAGCCTTACGCAGTTCTGCGCTCTTAATTTTTACTTCGCCACTAAGACGGGGCAAAGCTTCTTCACTTTGAGATAGATCCAATTCCGCCGAAACGACCAAGCTGGAATCGAGGTTGGGTTCGAGAAGCACATCCGCGAGACTGAGAGTTAAGGTGGAGGCCTTTAGATCAAAGGGCGACAACCTGCCTTTTAGCTCCACAGTTCCCCCGTTAAGAACTCCGTAGAACTGGTCTAGCACAAGGTCAGTCCCCTCCATCCTAAAGGATCCCAAGATGCCTTCAGCCGAGATATCAGCCGCAGCGCTGTCCAGTTTAGCATCTAATAGTCGGCCTTGGCCGTTAAATTGGGGATCCGAAAGCGGTCCCTTAATGGACAAAGAAGCCTCAATCTGCCCCTGTAAATCATCAAGTGTCGGTATGGCGGATGCCAGGGCATTCATCTGTAATACCCCGTCAAGTTGGATATCATATCCGCTTGAAGAAGACGCGCCACCGGCAATCTTGATTTCGGTATCGAGTCCCACCAGTTTCAATCTATCTAGTGAGATTCGGCCTGAATCTATTTTCAAGCTTTGTGGGGCTGCGCTTTTAATCTGATAAGGGGCGCATCCGATCTGTAGATCCGAGAGGAGCACTGCGCCGTTTCCCGCCAGAGGTTCACCTAAATCGAAAGTATACTCCGCCTTCAAAGTAGTGTGAGAACATGCAAGTTTAGGAGAAAGACGCGCCAGGTCAAAGTTTGTCACTGTAAAAGCGAGTGTTGATCCCTTGGTGGCGTTTAGGTCGATCTCGGAGTTACCAAAAAAACACCGATCCTTATCCGAAAAATCTGCGCTGATAACACCCGCTTTCAGTTTGAGGCCCACTTGTAGCGGTAGGGTGGGGATCTCTCTGGGGACTAACGAGATTTGGGCCTCGCCTTGCAATTGATCCAGTTTTGGGCCACCTCTAAGGCTTCCTGCGCCTGTCAAACTTAAGTTTTTTAGAGTGGACGAGGCTGCCGGAATTGCAAAATCTATGAGCTTGAAGTCAAGCTCGTTAATATTTCGGAGCTCTCCATCAGAGAAGGTCAGATCCGCCTGTGCTGCTAGCGATCCTGCTACGGCGCTATCGGCGGTCGCCTTTAGGGTCAGCGTCTCTGCGTTGGTCTCTAGATCAAAGTCGATATGGTCAAGGCTTATCCCTCCGAAATCGCCTGACCCGCTTCTACCCTTAACGTTGATGCAAAATTTACTCAGGCTGCCGCAAGGAGCGAGCCAAAGTTTTAGATCTTTAAGGTGATAGTCACCTCGATCAAAGGCTGCCAGATGGAGCAACAACTGTCCAGAGAGTAGCCCCTCCTTTAGTTCCAACGGATCCAAAACGGAAGCGCTAAAACCCTCTCCCTTTGCATCTAAAACATGTAAGGTGGCCAAAGGCTTTCTTTCCTGAAGTGAGGAGGTAAAGGTACCTGCGAATTGCTCTAAGGCGGGAAGCTGCCCAAGCGGAGTAGAGATCCGGCCTATTTCACCCGGCACCAGGGTAAAAGTACCATCCAAGTCCGGCTCTTCCAGAGTGTGAGACAGCGATATTTGGCCGTGCGTTTTGGCTTGGATCCATTCGCCCAGGAGTGTTGCACCCGTATCCATGTCAAAAAGCGAGTTTCCTTCCAGGCGGTTCTCTTGGTTGGTGTGGACCTTGCCCTGGCTTTGAAGCGTGACTCCCGGGCTGAACAAGCTTACGCGCTTAAAATCAACGTGGTCGTCCCGTATGGTAAGCAGGCCTGAGACTGCCCCTAAACTAATTACACTACCAAATTTTTCGGGCCCTTCAGAAAATGGCTGAAACCCAAGTGACCGGATACGCGGATGAAGATCGAAATCGTTATCCTTGTTTCTTCGCATAAACAAAGAAACATTTCGTCCGCGCAACTTGCCTGCCCCCAGTACTTCCTCAAAACGAGAGTGCTTAAGATGAAGACGTTGAAGTTTAATTTTCCAACGGCCTGGCGTGTCTTTTTCTGGCGGTAAAGGTTCGGCTAGGTATGATACGAACTTAAAAATTGCGCTGTCAGGACCCACCCCAAGCGATGAACCTCTGGTTAACTCCAAATCTTCAAGAGGGATGGTGTTATTTGTGAAATTTGGAAGGCCAAAAACCGCCTGCAGTTCTTTGAACCTGACTTTATCTTCGCCTTCTGAAAGAATGCGCGCATTACTGGCGCGAGCCGTTAAGGTCAGTAAAGAAATCCGTACGTCATCGACTGCAAATGTGCAATTACAGGATTGTTCAACCTCATGGGCTAGAAGTTCTGTGAGAGCCGAGGCGGCGTAACGTTTTAAGCACACAATGGCGAGCGTTGCGCCCAGAGCCGCAAAAAAAAATAGCCAACACAGGATATATCTAGAAGATCTAGGCTTCACTACTCTGAGCCAAAACAAGGCACACCACCGCCGTTTAGGTACAAAACCCAATAGGCGCGGTTCCGATTAAACTAAA
>JAAYZI010000232.1 GCA_012514925.1 Deltaproteobacteria bacterium
AAATCAGCAGCGCCCTGCTGCATCGCCTGCACGGCCTGATTGATAGTGCCATAGGCCGTAATCATCACGAAAGGCACGTCCCAGCCGCGCTTCTGCACCTCCTGTAGAAGCTCTTGCCCGTTCATCTCAGGCATGCGTTGATCGGAAATAATCACATCGAAGTTTCCTTCTTCTAACGCGCGTAGCGCTGCGCTACCGTCGCCCACAACTGAAACTTCATGCCCCGCTCTGCTAAGACTTGCGCTGATGGCCAGCTGCATCTGGGTATCATCATCCGCCACAAGAATTTTCAAGCTCTGAGTCATAACTACACCTCCCTCCTCTTGCTATCCGGCGCCGCCGGTTTTGCGGGGCAGCAACACCGTAAAACTAGCGCCATTCAAATTAACAAAGCTGATATGTCCCCCATGACGGGATACAATCTTTTTGACGATCGTCAATCCCAAACCGGTGCCATTACCTTTATCAGTTACAAACGGATCAAAAATCCGCTCTCCCATGTCGGTGGCAATGCCAGGACCATTGTCCGCCACACAAACCTCCAAACAGCCATCCCGATCCTCGGCCGAAACAAAGATAGTACCGCTCCCTTTAAGGGCCTGCACCGCATTTAAAATCAGATTATAAAAGACCTGTTCAAGGGAGTGCTCATCTCCCTGTACAAAGGCGTTTCCTTGGAGTTTAACCTCAAAGGACAACCCTTTTTCGGTTCTACTGAACTGATTAACTTGCTCACGCAAAATGGCGTGAACATTAACCGGACTAGCACAGGGCACATCTTCCTTAGAGAACTGCAAAATATTAGAAACCACATTCTCTAACTTATTGACGCTACGCTCAATCTCACATGCCAGCCTCAGGGCTGCAGGCTGCTCGACTAAATCCTTCTTCAGCAAAGAGACGAAGAGTTTGATCGACCCCAAAGGATTTCTGACCTCGTGGGCGATCCCAGCGGCGGTCTCTCCCAACACGGCTAAACGCTCACTTCGTTTAACCTCAAGGTCTTTAACCCTTAACTGCTCCCGCAACGATTCCGTCTCTACCTGTAAACGCCGGTAACGCCGCTCTAAACGGCGGCTTAGCATGTTAAAATTCTCAAAGGCACGCATGAGCTCAATCGGCTGCAGCGCGTCCTGGTTTAAATGGCTTTTCTGCTTCAAGGCCCGCATCACCGCCGTCTCATCAAATAAATCTTTTCATACACGCAAATCCTGCTTGGTTAATCACAGAACCAACCTTCGTAGAAAACACGCTAGGAAGACCCTGCCCCTTTGCTCATTTGCCAATTAAATGCTTCCGCTGCGGCATTTAGCAAAGTCAGCCAATAATCGGAAGGGGGGTACTTTTTTTGCGCCTCTGCTTGCAGCAACTTCACCTGCTTAGCATCCTTCATCTCCACCGCTGCCCTCACAAGAATGTAGTCAACCCAACAATCCAAAAACTTATCGGGGTAATCCTGCCTGCCCTTATTCAGCCAAAACACCGCTTGCGCAGATTGTCCTTGCTGTAAAGACAGCTCCGCCAAGCCGCGCAGGGCGTCAGCTGTGCGCGCATGTTGCAGAGGCACTCTCTCAAAGTTTTGCCGCGCTTGGACTAAACGTCCAAGTTTCATTTGACAGACTCCCAGCAAATAATGCACTTCCGGCCGCTCTGCCGGGAGACTAGCCTCCAAGGCTTTTTGATATTTCTCTTCTGCCGCACCGTATGACTTTAACTGCGAAAGGCTCTCCCCCCATAGCAACCAAGCCTTGGCCTGTAATGGGCTCGCTGTCTTTAACTGCTTCAAAGACTTTTCGGCATATAAAATGGCAACCTGAAAATGCCCTTCCTGGTACTCTATAATCCCTCTCGAAAGCAGCAACCTGGCGCGCTCACCCTTCCCCAGCTGCTTATCCTGCAGAGCCTGATCAAATTCGGCCACGGCCCGCTCGGGCAGACTAAGAGCCCATGCGGACTTGGCGGCGGCCACGGTAGCAGAAGTTGTAATTTGGCGGCGCGGCAGGCGGTCATATAGTGCAAGCGCTTCCAGATAATCGCCGGAAGATGCCTTGCGCTGCACCTCAATCGGGTGCTGAGCCAGCGTACAAACCGGAGCAGCAATCGCTCCACAAAGAAGTGTGATTATAGCGAGCCAAGACCTGATCATAATTGTAGCCTCAAACTCAAGCTTGAAATAAAGTATCCTCCGTGTTTTCTCCCCAGCGGGTCTGACCTTCGAGGCTTTTTTTCTTGATCTTTTCCACCAAGGTAGTGCGGTTCAAACGCAGCAGCTTCGCGGCGGCCTTCTTATTACCACCGGTCTTGGTGAGCGCCATGCGGATTAGCCGATTCTCGTATTCTTCAACCAAACGGTTAAAATCAATTCCATCGTTGGGGATCTCGTGAACCGATTCCAAAATCTGGCAGCCGCCTCGTTCGCTGCCACCTACATGTGCCGGCAAGTCATCCACCTGCACAACCTTTGAATCCGCCAAGATTGCAAGGCGCTCAATCAGATTCTCAAGCTCCCTCACATTTCCCGGCCAATCGTGACTGCTTAACTTCCTCCAGGCAGCCGCAGAGAAATCCTTAACCTCGCATCCAAGATGCTCACAGGCGCGAGCCATGAAGTAACGACTCAGAATCATCACATCTTCGCCTCTACTTCGCAGCGGCGGGAGCACTACCGGCACCACCTGCAAACGATAGAACAGGTCCTCGCGGAAACGTCCCGCCTTAACCTCCTCCCACAGATCTTTATTGGTTGCCGCAATAACACGCACGTCCACTTCAATCGATTTATTCGATCCAACCGGCTCAACCCTCATCTCCTGCAGCACCCGCAGAAGCTTGACCTGAAGTTTCGGGCTCATTTCTCCGATTTCATCCAAGAAGATTGTTCCGGCGTCGGCTAATTGAAAGCGTCCAACGCGCGAGCTGATCGCTCCGGTGAAAGCCCCCTTCTCATGCCCGAACAATTCGCTTTCCAGAATCTCCTCAGGGATGGCTCCGCAATTTACTGGCACTAAATTTCCCCTGCGCCCGCTGAGCTTATGAATTGCGCGCGCCACCAACTCCTTTCCTGTACCAGTCTCTCCCAGGATCAAGACAGTCGCGTCGATTTTTGCAACCTTCTCTATCACTGAAAAGACGCGCTGCATCTTGCTGCACTGGCTGATAATGCCAGCAAATGATGTTTGTTTAAGATTACTAATCTCAGGCAGTGAGATTGATTCCGCAGAGATAGGCGGTAGCGGCGTGGATCCAAAAACCGTACTACTAGTAACAGAAGTCTGCATATGCTCTCCTTAGCAAAAACCCCTTCATCCTTAAGGTGTGCAGAAAAACCAACCGGCCCATTCCTGAGCCAAAACCTTCCTCGCGTCGAGATCTCCGAACTAGAAAGGTAAATACGCTTCAACTGCGATGACTAAAACCCTAAAAACCAGATCGTGCCGTCAAAAAACAGTCCCAGCGAAGCGTACATGTCAGTTCAATGGCAATTTGCATACCAGTTATTCAAATTTGCGTCGGCTTCTTGACTCATTTCAGCCTGTGCATCTTTGACTCGAGTTAATAGATTAGAATTGCGCCGAAATTTTTTCGTTTATATTTAAAAAAATGGTACGTAAATACCGTATTTATTCGGCTCGTGAAATTTTTTCAAACAAATGTGTTCAGTTTTTTCCCAGATCTGCCGACAAAGTACGCAGAAAAGTAAGAGTTACCGCTTGCGCGTGGAATTGATTAATCAATTGATCATGTAATTAATCGTGTAATTTTTGTTTTAAGCCTCTTGGCGGTGGCGCGGAATCCTGGGCGGTGAAATTTCACTTTCTCCAGAGAAAGTAATATTCACGCAAACGGTTACATTCCATTTTTAAGTCGGGATCTTCCCCGAATCTGCCCTCTCTTAGTAGAACCACTTCTTAGGGTGCCTTATAAAATCAGATACACAGCGCCGCCTAACAACCCGATTTAAATAATTTTTTGTTTACTCGCGAAGGTAAAAAGGTTAACTATTTGGTCGACCCATAACTCGGATGCCAAAAACATGTCTCAGTTTCGACCAAATAGCCCCGCCTCACCTTCCCACGCCGATTTGGCATCTCTCCTGGAGCGCCAACGCGGATACTTGAGTCGACTGATTGATGCTATTCCACACCTTATTTATGTACAAGACGCCTCAGGCCGCTATTTGCTGGTTAATCAAGCCACCGCAGCCTTTTTCGGGCTAAAACCTTACGAGCTTCTGGGAAAGAGTGACCAAGAGGTCTGCCGCTTCGCTGCGAACCTGCCCCTATTGGTTGAAGGTGACCGTGAGGTGCTTTCCGAACTTCGCACTATGGTTTTCCCTGAGCAACGCCTGCAACATGCCAATCTAACCACTCCGCGTTGGTACCACACCATTAAACAGGCGGTCCGATCCGAGGATGACACAGGCCACTGCCTCCTTGGGATCTCCACTGATCTTACCGAACGTAAGCTGGCGGAAGATGCCCTGCGGTTAATCGTAGAGGGCACCGCTTCTTCAACAGCCGAAGACTTTTTTCACCAATTGGTGCGGTATTTAGCCAGCGCCCTTGAAACTAAATATGCATTCGTTGGCAGAATAGATCCTTTAGATCCAGAAAGCATTGAGACCCTGGCCATCTGGAAGGGCAACCATTTTGCGGAGAATGAACGCTATGCTGTGCAAGGGTCCCCAAGTGAACAGATTATAAAATCCGGCCTTTTGTATTGTGAACAGGATCTACAATCCCGTTTCCCGCAGGATACAGGCCTGAAGCGCCACGGCATTAATTCATATCTGGGTGCTCCAATTTATGATGCACACGCTAATGTTCTTGGCGTACTTGCTGTCATGGACAATAAAACCATACGTGACTGGCAGGTTGGCCGCTGGATTATGCATATCTTTGCGGCCCGCGCCGGCGCTGAGCTTGAGCGGCTTCTGACCGAAGGTGAATCCCGACGTCTGCAACGGCAACTGTTGCACGCCCAAAAAATGGAGGCGATTGGACAACTGGCAGCAGGAGTGGCGCATGATCTGAATAACGCTCTGGGAGCGGTAGTAGGTCATCTGCAATTGATTCGAATGGAGGACGCAATCGCTCCGGACGTTATGAGTTCAATCAACACCGCCCTGGGCGGTTGCGAACGCGCCAGCTCGTTGATTCAGCAGCTTTTAGCCTTTTCACGCCAAGAAAAATACAACCTGGAGGATGTCAGCCTTTATCACATCGTCTCCGAAACCATTAAGTTCTTAGGCCGTATCATCGGCAAAGACATCCAAATCAAAATCGAACATATACCGGAAGACTTAATCATCTGCGGAGACCAGGGTCAGCTTCAGCAGGCCTTGACTAATTTAATAATCAACGCCATGCATGCCATGCCGCAAGGCGGCACCATCACCTTTTCCTCCAAGTCTATACACATACACGCTCCACAGCATTTCAATCCCAAATCCCTTCCGGGAGATTATGCGCTGCTTAGAGTGAGCGACACCGGCGTCGGCATTAAATCAGAGCATTTAAGCAAGATTTTTGAACCATTCTTTTCAACTAGAGAGTTCTCATGCGGAACCGGTCTTGGGCTTGCCATGGTTTATAGCATAATGCAGAATCACGGTGGTTGGATTGAGGTTCATTCGCAACCAGATAAGGGGACGACATTCGTGCTCTATCTGCCTATATCAAACCATGACCAAACGGTCGTTTCCAAAGGAGGAGTGGCATCTGTGAAGGCTAACGGCGGTAAGATTATGATTGTTGATGATGAACCCGTTCTGGTCGACCTAGCCGTACGCTTTATGCAAAAATCCGGTTTAGCGGCTGAAGGCTTCACCGCCGGAGAAGATGCCATCGCTTGGTACCGCGAAAATTACAGTAGCGTAGACATGGTGGTTCTGGATGTTAAAATGCCGGGACTAAGCGGAGAAGAGTGCTTTGACCAAATCAGGCAGATCAATCCACATGCGCAGGTAGTAATTCTTTCCGGGTATGTACATGACGACTCCGCCGAAGCCTTAGTTAAAAAGGGCGCCCTTAAATTCTTTCATAAGCCGCTGCAGTACCCGGAGCTAGTGCAGTGGATAGCGGCTCATTTAGAAAAAGAAGGATCTTAACTCGAATTGCTTTAAAACTTCATAATACCGTAGTATCCGTTTGCATGAATTTTACTTTCTCTGGAGAAAGTGAAGACTCCGCGTTACCGTCAGCCTTCACCAGAAAGGCTTTGCTAACCTGGGCTTTTATTAAACCTTGTCACATATACATATCTCGCGCGTAGCGCACTAGTTTAATTTGCCAATCTTTTGCGCGAGATATGCATATGCGACAAGGGCAATATTAGGTTGTACCAGATTGAATGACTTTACGTTTTATATGCGGCTGCCATGTTTACTTTCTCTGGAGAAAGTGAAGTTTTATCACTCACGATTCCGCGTTACCGTCAGGCATCACCAGCCATCACCAGAAAGGCTTTGCTAACCTGGGCTTTTATTAAACCTTGTCACATAT
>JAAYZI010000233.1 GCA_012514925.1 Deltaproteobacteria bacterium
GCTTCTGCCGTATCACGGTCTTGGTTCCGGCATAAAACGCGCATTGAAGGGCTGGCCGGACATCGACTTTGTGGACGATCATGAAGGATGTCTTTTCAGGGTAACGGTTCGGCGAAAAGCTCAAGAAGACTTGGCCCTGGCTCAGGCTTAAAACAAAAATTGCATGATCAATTCCATACGTGAACGGTTACTCCCCGCGTAAGCGGTACTGTATCCGTTCTTTGTCGATCACCAGGAATACTTATACCAGTTAAGCTTGCCGCCGTGGCCAATCGACCAGGTCATTCGCTCTGACCCATAGGACCAGTTCACCCAGCCTCTTACATAAGGTGGCATGAACGGTATAGGGTGCCACCGTGTCCCTACAAATCTAAGTTTGTACACCGCTGTATTTTCCATTCCTACTGCATATATGCACCACTCTACCTCTCCGCTCGCTTTTTGTAGCGCAACCGTCGGAGCTACTTCCCCAGGCTCAGGATCAAACACAAGAAGTTGTTGATCATCTCTAAGTACGAAATATTGATCCGCGGCACGTCTTGGACAGTCAGAGCGCGGGCTGCCGGTAAACGGCCCGTCATCTGTTGAAAGTTGCCAGAAGAATAGCGCGTAGTACAACGTGTAAAGTACCACTGCGATCCTTAATATGACCTTTGCTGCGCTAATTAACCAGCCTCGTGCCATCAAGGCGCAGGCATTGGCTATCGGCCACCGTCCCTGGAGCTTCTTCCGAGTAGCGCGCAGGACTTCGTCTTGCTCCTCTTCCGTTAGCTTTGGCATAATCTACAAAACAAATGGTTCACGGCGTAAAGCGTCAAATAGTCACCGGCAATGCTCCGCTGACGAGGCACCGTCAATTAATTGGTTTTGCCAACGCCTGCATGCTTAAAACTAACTGATACGGCCGCCTTTACAGCAATTTGCCCGAGAAGAATCGCTGATCCCTGAGACGATCCTTGTGTTGATGTGTTGGCCGCTACATTTTGGGACATTCCCCCGCCTCGACTCCGCCACCACCAACAATACCAAGACTCGGTAGAAGTTTGAAGCTCACATGGGAACAATAACTAGGGACCTTTTGAGTGACATAATTCCTCTGCTGATAATGGCTAGCGACACATGCGATTTTACGTTTACGCAAAATCGCTTGAGTGGCCGCGGCAGTTATACCTTCATAATAATAATGTAGTTGATACAGACAACCCCCAAAACCATAGCAGTAGGGCTGTGATTTTTAACCTCATTCCATGGCGGCAGTTTCATCCTGTACAAAAACCCCATAACCCCGCTAACCACGCTTATAACGAGGCTCCTGGACCCATGCCCACCAGGGGCGGATTGACATTTGAATGGCAAGTCTGTTTACTCGTTACCATTACTCAGGAGTTCTATACACATGCAGCCAGCTGCAGGATAGTGACAGCTCCGCTTTGATCTAAAAGGAAATCTATGCACATTGTCACGGAAGTTTTGGAAACGGTGTCGAAAAGAAATCCGAATGAACCTGAGTTTCTTCAGGCCGTACAAGAGATCTTAAATTCTCTTACGCCGCTACTTGAACAAAATAAAGAATATCAAGATAAGTGCATCCTGCAAAGATTTGTAGAACCTGAAAGACAGATCATCTTCCGTGTGCCATGGCAAGATGACCGCGGACAGATCCAAATCAACCGCGGCTATCGCTTCGAGTTCAACAGTGCCATTGGACCGTACAAAGGTGGCTTGCGCTTCCATCCAAGCGTCTGCCCCAGCATCCTGAAGTTTCTTGCCCTCGAACAAGTTCTGAAGAACTCCCTGACGACCCTGCCAATGGGCGGCGGTAAAGGAGGTGCTGATTTTGATCCAAAGGGCAAATCCGACAACGAAGTCATGCGTTTTTGCCAATCATTCATGACTGAACTGTTCCGCCATATCGGACCCTACACGGATGTGCCAGCCGGCGACATAGGCGTCGGCACACGCGAGATCGGCTACCTGTTTGGACAGTACAAAAGGTTGCGCAATGAATTCACCGGAGTGCTCACGGGTAAGGGCCGTAACTGGGGTGGTTCCTTGATTAGACCTGAGGCAACAGGTTATGGCACCGTCTATTTCGCGCAGGAGATGCTTAAAACACGGGGCGACTCGTTGGCAGGTAAGATTTGCACCGTCTCCGGGTCGGGTAACGTAGCGCAATACACGGTGCAAAAATTGCAACAATTAGGAGCCAAGGTGGTAACTCTCTCGGATTCCGACGGCACTATTTACGATGCACAGGGGATCAACGCTGAGAAGCTGGACTTCGTCATGACTTTAAAGAACGTCAGGCGCGGACGGCTCAAAGAGTATACGGACATGTTCAATGCCGAGTACCGCGCAGGCAAACGCCCATGGGACGTGCCCTGCGACTGCGCCTTCCCCTGTGCAACCCAGAACGAGATCAGTGGCGAAAACGCCAAGCAGCTACTAGATGGCGGCTGCAAGCTTGTGTGCGAAGGAGCGAATATGCCCAGCCAGCCCAAAGCGGTGGAACTCTTTTTGGCCAAAGGCATCCTTTTCGGTCCGGGCAAAGCAGCAAACGCCGGAGGGGTAGCAGTCTCTGGGCTCGAGATGGCACAGAATGCCATACACCTCAACTGGACACGGGAAGAGGTGGAGCAGCGCCTACATGGAATCATGATTTCAATTCACCGCAACTGTTGTGAGACAGCCGAGCGCTATGACCAGGCTGGTAATCTGGTACTGGGCGCAAATATCGCGGGCTTTTCGAAAGTAGCAGACGCCATGCTCGACCAGGGATTGGTTTGATCTTGCCAGTGCAGGTAAGACTATCCGGATTAGCTAATACCCCCTTAAGAGGCGCTTAAAACGGCAGCGCCTACAGAGACGGCTCCTACACCGTACCTCACTTCTTCTCTCCCGTCTTAGACGTGCTGTTTCCAAACAATTGCACCACCATCACATAAAAAACCGGGATGAAAAAAATAGCCAAAAAGGTGGCGGTCACCACTCCCCCCAACACACCGGTGCCAATGGCGGTCTGCGCCCCGGCGCCTGCCCCACTGGCCACCGCTAATGGCAGTACCCCAAAGCCAAACGCCAACGAGGTCATAATGATTGGACGTAACCTGAGCTTGGCTCCTTCCAGGGTGGCCTCCACCAGCCCTCTTCCCTCTTGCACCTTACTCTGGGCGAACTGCACAATTAAGATCGCATTCTTAGTCGTCAAGCCGAGCACTGTCAGTAAGGCAATCTGAAAATAAACATCATTAGGGAACCCACGCAGCATCGAGGCGACCACTCCTCCGATTACGCCCAGAGGCAGCGCCAGCATGACTGAAATCGGCAGAGTCCAGCTTTCATAAAGCGCCGCCAAACAGAGGAAGATCACGATCATGGAGAAAGTATAAAGCAGCCCGGTCTGCGTACGGGCCATGCGCTCTTGATATGAAACCCCGCTCCAGTTAAAACCCACCTTACGAGACAGCTTGGCGGTAATCTCCTCCATGGCTTGCATGGCCTCACCTGAGCTACGCCCCTCAGACGCCTCACCCCAGATATTGATAGCTGGGAAAGCATTGAAACGCTCCAGCTTCGGTGGACCATAAATCCACTGCGCCCGAGCGAAAGAAGTAAAAGGGGCCATTCCGCCGGAGAGGTTTCTCACATACAGCTGCTCCAAATTCTCGGGGAGCATACGATAAGGAGCATCCAACTGCGCATAAACCCGCTTCACCCTCCCGTCCTGCATGAAGTCGTTGACGTAAGCCCCTCCAAATGAAGCCGCAATAACAGTATGAATCGAGTCAATCGGCACTCCTTGAGCACCGGCTTTCTCCCAGTCTACTTCAATACGGTATTGAGGAACATCTTCAAGACCGTTAGGCCGCACCCGTGTAAGGCGCTTATCCTTCATGGCCATACCTAAAAGCTGGTTACGCGCCGCCATTAGGCCCTCATGCCCGAGACCACCGCGATCTTGAAGCTGAAAATCGAAGCCTCCAGCATGACCCAGTTCAGCCACCGCGGGCGGAGCGAAAGCAAAAACCCTGGCTTTGCGCAACTGTCCGAAGTGCTGCATGGCCCGGCCGGTCAGTGCCTCCACGCGCAGCTCCGAACGGTCGCGTTCGTCCCAATCCCGCAGCCGCACAAAACCAAGCGCGGTATTTTGTCCCGCGCCTAAGAGGCTCTGGCCTACTAAAGTCATGACGCTCTGAACGGCCTCTTTCTCTTCCTCAATAAAGTAGCGGCGCACCTCCTTTAGCACCTCCTCCGTCTGCTCTAAGGTAAAACCAGGAGGCAGCTGAGCTTGGACCATCATCATGCCTTGATCTTCGTCGGGTAGATAAGCTGTTGGCATGCGCTGAAAGAGGTACCCCAAGAGCACTACCAACACCACATAAATCAGCAGATAACGGCGCTTATGACCCAACGCGCGCGTTACAATTTCTTGGTAACGGTCACGCAACCGAATAAAGGTCCGGTCAAACCACATAAAAAAGGATCGCAGAAAACGGGGACCAGACTCTACCGGCGCATGTCCCTCCACCTCCGGCTGTAGCAGCGAGGCGCACAAAACCGGGGTGAGAACCAGGGCCACTACCACCGAAAGCAGCATGGCCGCGATTATGGTTACCGAAAACTGTCGGTAAATAACCCCGGTTGAACCGCTGAAGAAAGCCATCGGGCCAAACACTGCAGACAGTACCAGACCGATCCCGACCAACGCGCTCGTAATCTCTTCCATGGATTTTGCCGTAGCGGCGCGGGGAGATAGCCCCTCATCCTTCATGATACGCTCAACATTTTCCACTACCACGATGGCATCATCCACTAACAACCCAATCGCCAGAACCATCGCAAACATGGTTAACATGTTGATGGAGAATCCAAAGAGCGCCAGCACTGCGAAGGTCCCCAAAATCACCACCGGCACGGCCAGAGTCGGCACCAACGTAGCGCGCAGATTCCCCAAAAAGAGGTACATCACCAAAAATACAAGAAGGATCGCCTCAAACAAAGTCCTAACCACCCCGTTGATGGCGACCCTGACGAAGGGGGTGGTGTCGTAAGGGTAAATCACCTTCATGCCTGGGGGAAAATAATGGGAAAGCTCTTCCATCTTGGCGCGTACTGCATCCGCGGTTCGAAGTGAATTGGCACCAGGCGCCTGTCTCACGGCCAGACCGGCGGCCGGCCTACCATTGTAAGAGCTTTCCATCTCATAACGTTCTGTGCCGAGTTCAACCCGAGCGACGTCGCCTACCCGTACAATCGAACCGTCCCCCTCCGTACGCAGCGGAATTGCGGCGAACTCCTCTGGAGTTTGCAGTAGGCTTTGCACAATAATCGAAGCGTTTAGCCTCTGCCCCTTGACCGCAGGCGCTCCTCCGAACTGTCCCGCCGAGATCTCAACGTTATAAGCGCGCACTCCGCGGATTACATCTTCAATCGTCATGCCGTACTTGGTGAGTTTGTTAGGATCGAGCCAAAGACGCATGCTGTACTGTGAGCCGAAGCTCTCCACTTCGCCCACTCCCGGCACACGCGCCAGCACCTTCTCTACGTTGGATTGAGCATAATCACGCAGGTCAATCCCATCCAAACTGTCATCCTCGGAAGTCAATCCCACAATCATAAGCCAGTTACGCGTTGATTTACTGACTTTGACTCCTTGGCGCTGCACCACATCCGGCAGACTGGCCATAGCAAGCTGCAACTTATTTTGAACTTGAGACCAGGCCAAATCAGGGTCGGTACCGGGGGCGAAAGTCAATTCAATGCGCGCGGTCCCGGCGGAGTCACTGCTAGAGGCCATGTAGAGCATCCGATCAAAGCCGGTCATTTTCTGCTCTATGACCTGCACCACGCTGTTCTCGACCGTTTCTGCGCTGGCTCCAGGGTAAAAAACATCAATAGCGATCGAGGGCGGCGCAATCGGCGGATACTGTGAAATTGGCAGATTGTAGATGGCCAGCCCTCCCGCCAGCATCATGATGATCGCGATCACCCAGGCGAAAACCGGACGATCCAGAAAAAATTTGGAGAGCATTAGGCGCCTCCTTGGTCACAGCCGCGACGCGCGAAGCTAAGCTGGTCGCCGCAGGACACCGCTTTAGCCGTGGCCCCTGGACGCACATTAAGCTGACCTTCGACAATCACACGATCACCGGATGCCAGACCCGAAGTAACCAGCCACTGATTATCGATAGCGCGATCAATAACGATCATGCGCTGCTGAACCTGACCGGATTGGTCGAGCAACAGCACATAAGGCTGGCCTTTGGCATTGTAGGTCACCCCCTGATGCGGCACCAACAAGCCGTTTTCGGCCTGCCCTTCCTGCACCACAGCCCGCACAAACATACCGGGCAGCAGGATGTAATCCTTATTGGGCACCACGATGCGCAAGTTAAGCGAGCCAGTGCTGGGATCAACAGTAACATCGCGGAACTGTAATACCCCCTCCTGCGAATAGACGCTTCCATCTTCGAGCAGAATCTGCGCTTTGCTTTCTTTCTGCGCGGCGCTTATCTGTCCAGCTTCAATGCTGCGTTTAAGACGGAGAAACTCGGCGGACGACTGCGTTACGTCTACATAGATCGGGTCAAGCTGCTGAATCACGGCTAGTACGGCGGGCTGATAGGCGGTCACCAACGCGCCGTCGGTCACATTGGACTTACCGATGCGTCCCGCAATAGGAGCTTTGAGCTCGGTGTAGCTAAGATTAATACGGGCTGCCTCCACAGCCGCCTTCCAGTACTCGATCTCAGCTGCGGTCTGGTCCAGCGCCGCCGAGGCGTCGTCATAATCTTGCCGACTGACCGCTTTGTTCGCCAGAAGCTCATGATGGCGCTCGGCTTTGAGTTTAATCGCCGGAAGGCTCGCCTCAGCCTTACTTAACGCCGCTTTGGCTGAATCGTAAGCCGCCTGGAAGGGAGCAGGGTCAATTTGATAGAGCAACTGCCCTGCCAGCACATCCGAACCCTCCGGGAAGTGCCGCTTTTTAATAATGCCGTTTACCTGGGGACGAACCTCCGCCACCAGATACGGAGAGGTACGCCCCGGAAGGGCCGTGGTGAGCTTAACCATCTGCGGCACAATGGTTACCGTAGCAACCTCCGGCGGAGGAGCAGTCGGCCTGTCACCATTTTTAGCGCAGCCTAACTGGATGAGCAGCGCAGCTAGTAGTATGCTTCGCCCGCATCCATAAAGATAGCCAAGTACGGAAAATGTTGATTTTTGCATGGGTGCCTATGATTTAATCAAACCTTTGAGAAAAATATCCAAAATTAAGCTCGGGTCTTCAGGATACCGGAATGGCTCCTGCCCCAACCCCAACAATAAAAAGCCATTGATGGTGCTGTCTAGAGCGACGGCGAGATGATGCGGAGCGCCTAATGCTCTAAAACGCCCCTTTTCAACCCCTTCCGCAAAGATCGCCGCCAACCGATCTAAAATATCCAAGCGGCGTTTCATAACCTCTTCCTGGGGACGCCCCTTACCATCAAGACTTGGTCCCCAAGTCTCAGCCAGGAACAAGCGGATAAAAGTCACACTCCCTTCAAATATCTCGCCCTTGGCTCGAATATATTCGCGGAGTCTTTCAAGCTCGTCGCCCGGACCCTCTAAAACGCGCACCATCTCGGAGTGGAATCGGTCACTCTCTTCTACGACCAACTCCCGATAAAGCTCCTCTTTGTTGGGAAAAAACTTATAGAGCGTCCCAATAGAGAACTCAGACTTCCCGGCGACCTCATGCATCGAAACATTGTGGTAGCCCTTTTGGGCAAACAACCCAAGCGCTGCGGTCAAAATCTCCCGCCGCTGACGGAGCTTATCGCGCTCCCGTCTTGGAAGTTTTCTACCCTCCACTGTGACGTTCTATTCTAAAAAATGAATCCGGCGTCACAATCGCACAAAGAATAGATCTCTGTCAATTCCTGCACGTATATTTTCAACAAAAATAAAAGACCCGGAGGAGCTGATGGCTTGCGAAAACGAAGTCATGCAATTCCGGACAAAAGTAACCAAAGGGTTTCGTAACCATGTAACCGTTCACGAATAGAATTAGCAATTATACGTCAAAGGGCTATGCGCGAGATATGCATATGTGACATTGTTTAATAGAAGCTTCGATTGACTAGGACAGTGTCTACCATATTGGATACTGACTAGTAATACCGACTAGTACGTTTAGGGTGTCAACCCGACTACCCCTATTTGTACAGCGCTACCTTCATGAGAAGCAACAACGCTTTGTAAGTAACAAGAAGATCCCTCAAATGAGATCTCATTTTAAACTGTAGACGACTATGCCTAAAGATTATTTTCAGATTCAGAACACCACCTCTCTCTCACAGGTGCCGCCTGGCGGCAAGATCCACATAATCGGCGTGTGTGGCGTAGCGATGGGGCAGCTGGCGGTTGCTCTAGCCGAAAAAGGGTACCGTATCTCAGGAAGCGATAAGGAGTTTTACGAACCGATGGGCAGCTTTTTAAAGCATGCCAAAATTTCATTGTGCCGCGGATACGCAGCCTCCAATGTACCCGCCGATTGTGACCTCGTCATTATCGGGAACGCCATCAGTTACGGCCACCCTGAGGTTGATCAGATCGAGCAACGACATCTGCCCTATAACTGTTTTCCAAAAGCGCTCTATGAGCTTGCCATTCAGGGCAAACTCTCAATCGCAATTTGCGGAACTCACGGAAAATCAACCACCACTGCTCTGACTGCCACCATTTTAAAAGAGCTAGGAAAAGAGCCTTCCTTTTTCATCGGTGGCGTATCTAACCAGCTGGGGACCAGCCTTAAGGTCGGAACCGGGCAGGTCAGCGTTGTTGAGGGGGATGAGTACGACAGTGCTTTTTTTGCCAAGGTTCCTAAGTTCGCCTTTTACCACCCAGACATCTGCGTGATTAACGCGATTGAGTTTGATCACGCCGATATCTATCCGGATTTAGCAGCCGTTAACCGGGAATTTGACACCTTGGTCAAATCTCTCCCAAAAGAAGCGTACGCCCTGTGCTGCCTTGATTTTGAGAACCTGCGAACGCTGCTTAAGAGCTGGCGATCTGACGCCCAGTGCCGCCTCCTCACTTTCGGCTCCGCCGCCGACGCTGACTTCCGCATTTCTTCCCGCCGCCAGGAAGGGAACTTGCAGATTGTGCGCTTTAGTTCGCAAGAAACCGGCGAGCATGAACTGCGCCTGCCCCTGATTGGCGAATACAACGCCAGAAACGCCCTGGCGGCCACAATAGCCGCTTGGCTAAGCGGCGGCGTCAAGATTGAAGATGCGGCGCGTGTGCTCCGCGGCGTCAAAACAATCAAGCGCCGCCAGGAGCTTCACCTTGAAAAAGATGGCGTTGTTTTGCTTGAAGACTTCGCGCACCATCCCACTGCCGTGGCGCAAACTCTGGCTGCGGTGCGAGAGGCATACCCCGGCAAAACGATCTGGGCGATCTTTGAACCGCGCTCCAACACCAGTCGCCGCAAAATTTTTCAACAGGAATACATTAAGGCTTTCGAACTTGCAGACCGAGCTATAATCGCTGAGGTTACCGTCCGCGAGATCGATAAAAATCAAGATCTGCTAGACACCCATGAATTAAGCCGCGCCATTACAGCTAGCGGCACTCCCTGTGAATGCCTGCCGGATGCAAAGAGCATCGCAGCGCAGGTGATGGAGAAGATCTCTACAAATGATCTTATTTTGGTGATGTCAAACGGTTCCTTTGGGGGCCTGATTGGAATGTTAAAGGAGCAGTTGGAGTTCTACCCCACGATATGTGATAAGAGGTAGAATTTAAGCATGCCTAAATCACTCTCCCTGCCTGCACAACGGCCCATCTTCGGCCCGCTTGCGTTACCCCTTTTCATCTTCGTAAGCGGATTGGTCATCATGACGGCCTTCAGGCTGGGTTTTGTCCTCCATTTCCATAAACGTTTAGCCGAGACTCCCGATTACCTGCGCCTATTTCCTATCGGACTACGTATGGATGTCATCCTGATGTCGTTTATCACAATCGGGCCGGCCTTTTTATGTTTACTCCTGCCGAAAAACGCGACCGTCAAGCTGCGCGCCTTTTTTTGCGCCTGGGCAGCCATCAGCCTAAGCTTGATCTTATACATGGAGATCGCGACTTTTCCATTTATAGAGGAGTACGATCTACGCCCTGACCGAAAGTTTTTGGAATATCTTAAACATCCAAAGGAAGTGATCGGCACGCTGCTAGGCGCTTACGAGCTCGAGCTTTTAATCGGCACGATTGCGATGGTTGCTGCGGCTGTGTTCTTTTGGCGGCAAGCCTCTAAAATAATCCTGCAGTACGGTGAGTTTAATTGGAAGCTGCGCTTAGCCTTGCTGCCAATCGCAACCCCTCTGCTAGTTTTAGGCGCACGTTCCACCCTGGGTCACCGGCCCGCCAATCTTTCTAGCGCTACATTTTCTAATAATCATTTAGCAAATGAATTAGCGTTAAACTCCACCTACACCGTGGCCTACGCCGGATACCGCCTACTTAGCCATGAACGGAGTCCCCGAAAAATGTTTGGTGAAATGGAGGATTCCGAGGTGATAGAGCGCATTAAGAACATCTCCACGACAGCCCCCTCAGACTACATCGCTGGGCAGACACCTATGCTACGCCATCAAAAGTCACCGTTTGAACTAAAGCGCCCAATGAA
>JAAYZI010000234.1 GCA_012514925.1 Deltaproteobacteria bacterium
ACGGCAACCTCGGCTTGGCTCAGATCAGAGACCGGCACAAAACCTGCGGCCCTTAGAAACCCTAGCATAACCTCCGAATCTACCTGGTTTTTAGCGCAACCAAGCGTGATAAAGGCAACCTTAGTCAAGGTCTTGACTGGTTCTTCTAAATCGCCGCTCACCGCACCTCCACGGGGCGAGTTCTTAGGTCGTTAGTGTCGGTGCCCTTTGGAAAGACCGGCTCAAACATGGATGCATCCAGCTTGGCCCCAAGCTCGACCTCAGCGAGCAAAATCGAAGTAAGGTTCCCCCCAATATGAGCGACTTCAGCCCCACGCGGAAAATTAGTCTGCGGGTCAATTAGTAGCTTAAAACCTGCCAGCTCTGATTGCTCACCACTCTCCCGGCTCTTTTCGGGCTTGGGCAACGAACGCAAATCCAGCACAATGCCATCATTGTTTCGGCACCCTCCCTTAAAGGTGAAATCCCTGCGTAGATTGCCAAGCCCCATCAGGAAGGCCACAGGAAGGTCAGAAAGGATGACTTTTTCAAACTCGTTAACCATGACCTGACGTTCTGCCGCCTGATAAAACCAGACCGTGCCGTCCTTAACTAGAAAAATCTGTATTTCAGGTTCCTTATAATTCCAGCGCATCTGCCCCGGCTTAAGGAATAAAACGTCTCCGGAGCTTAATTCGGAGGTCTCAAGCGCCGCCAAGAATGAATACTGATAGAACTTCGCGCGTATGCTCTTCTCATCCTGGTACCGCGCCTGGACCTTATCTATCAAGGCTTCGCCCTCTTTTAGTGATATCTTTTTCCGGGGGTCGCACTGAAACGCGCGCTCCTGAGCATCAACAGGCACCCTCAGAGCAACAAGCGCTATTAAAACTTGGATAATCAACCTCATACGGAAGACAATAATGGAAAGCCGACGTGGCTGCAATCCCTTCGCCCCCGGCTGGGTCCGTTACAATTTAGGCAAAGTCGCGTATACTCGTGCGAACTTTTACGGTATTTAACAGTTACAATGAATTTTGATCCGGCCTTAATAAAGTCGTTTTCGTTTCTAGATTGCAGCTTTGAGCCTCAAAGCGGCAGCGTCAACTTACACTACGCTTTAGAACCAGGCTATTTGTTCTGTGAACAGTACCGTTTTCCAGGAGCTCCCTTCGCTTTATCACCCGAGCGTAAGACCGCGCTTCAAGCAGCTCTAAAGCTGCTACATCTAGCCGCCGGGGTCAGTTACTATAAGGCGGCGGTACCAAACCAGATTGTTATCCAACACCCCATCAATCAAGGCGATGCTGCTTTTTTTGAACATCTCTACTTTTACGGCTTAGGTGAGTTTGCTTATAAAAACAAGCTGGACATTAAAGAGCGTATAAAGTTCCCCTACGCAGACCTTCCACCAAACGAGCCTTCGAGTTTCGCGCTGGGGCGCGAAAGTGCCGTCCTGCTGGGAGGAGGCAAAGATTCAATTGTAACGGTGCAGGCGCTAAGCTTTGCGCAAGAACCGATGCGACTGCTATCGCTAGGGGGTAATCAGATCATCTCGGATGTTGCAGCGGTTAGCTCCTATCGCTACATCAACATCATACGCCGCCTTGACCCGGCCCTGATTACGCTAAACCACAGTGGGGCCTACAACGGCCATGTGCCTATCTCGGCGATCATTGCAGCCGCCGCTGCTGTAGCGGCGATCCTTTACGATTTTGACGCTATCGTAGTCTCAAATGAGAGGTCTGCGAATCAGGGAAATCTGTGCTACCTCGGCGAAGAGATTAACCATCAATTTAGCAAGAGCTACGAATTCGAGCGGCTGTTTAACTCCTTGCTACAACGTCGGGTGCACGCCGGTCTTAGGTATTTTTCTTTTCTTAGACCGCTTTCAGAGCTTGGCATCGCCAAGGCATTCTCTAAAAGCAGCGCTTACGACCTAGCCTTCACAAGCTGTAACAGCGCCTTTAAGCTACACTCCAACTCCAAGCAGCAACGCTGGTGTCGGCGCTGTCCCAAGTGTCACTTTGTCTACTTAATGCTGGCTCCTTTTATGAACCCGTCACGTATGATCCGGATCTTTGGAGAGGAGCTTTTAGACCGAGAGGATTTAGCTGAAAATTTTGATGCGCTCTGCGGCTTTGGCACTCACAAACCTTTTGAGTGTGTGGGAGAACCCGAAGAGGCACAAGCTGCCTTTATACTGCTAGGCCGTAAGAAAGAGTGGCAAGAAAGAGCGCTAGTAAAACGTTTCAAAGCGGAGTATCAAGACTGTATTGCGGAACCTGACAAACTTCTAAGCAACGTTCTTAAGCTCTCAGAAGAGCACGCGTTGGACCTGGATTACATGCGCGCGCTTGACTCTTATTTGGCATTACTTAATTCGCGATGAAGAGAAGATAGTTACTAATGCAAATTCAAGAGTTAAAAGGAAAGCGCGTGGCGTTTTGGGGTATGGGCAAGGAATGTTCCTCCTTCCTTCCTCTTCTAAGAGAGCGCCTACAGGAACTAACACCAGCGCTACTGAATGATTCGCCGCTTTCCGACTCTGAGATGGCGTGGACTGCTCAAAATGGAATTGCCCCAATCATCTGCGGCGAGGAGATCTCCAGCGCGCTGAAAAACTTCGATGTTATAATTAAATCTCCGGGAGTAAGCTGCTATCGCCCCGAGATTCTTTCAGCTAAAAGTTTAGGAGTAATCTTTACCTCGCCGGTGTCTCTGTGGTTTGCAGAACATGCCGATGCTAGAACTATTTGTGTCACCGGCACAAAGGGCAAGAGCACCACCAGCGCTATGATCGCCCATTTGCTTAAATGTAGTGGGCTTAAGGTGGCTTTGACTGGAAATATCGGTAATCCTGTCTGGGGATTTGATCTAGGTTTCCAAAGTTACGACTGGTGGGTGATTGAGCTTTCGAGCTATCAACTAAGCGAACTTAAGATCTCCCCTAATGTGGCAGTGCTTACGAATCTCTACCCAGAGCATCAAGATTGGCATAGGTCCACGCAGCAATATTATGATGATAAGCTACGGCTTTTCCGATATCTGGGTCCAAACAGCCGTGCCGTGATTAATTATGATTTTAAGGGTCGGGTCTGCCTGCCTCCGGCGCAGATCTTATATTTTAATTGCCGCGAAGGTTTTTCTCAGAGGGACGGCTGGTTTTGGTCGGAATCTGATCGAATTTTTCCTTCTTCTGGGATGCCTTTTCAAGGTGAGCATAACTTTATCAATGCTTGCGCTGCGCTGACTGTTGCTAAGCTGGTAGGGGTTGATCTTGTATGTGCGCAGGAAGCGTTACGCTCTTTCATTCCGCTGCCGCACCGTCTTGAAGTGTTGGGCGAAAGAGAGGGTTTGATCTACGTTGACGATAGTATTTCAACTATTCCCGAATCGGCGCTGGCCGCAGTGAGGGCTTTTAGTGGCCGTCCAATCACTTTACTTCTGGGTGGATTTGATCGTGGTCAGGAGTGGTCGGAGCTAGCGGAGTCACTGATTAAGGTAAAAGTGCATGCGGTAATAACCATGGGACAAAACCGCGCTCTAATTTTAGAGGCACTGCAAGATGCCAAACAAAGCGCCCCAGATGGCGGAAGCGAAACGCTCCTTCTCCCCTCCCAGAACTTAGATGAA
>JAAYZI010000235.1 GCA_012514925.1 Deltaproteobacteria bacterium
ATCCCATGTTTCACTCGCTCTTTCGGGATAAGCTGGATCCTTCGTTCTATGGCGGAGCGCCTTTGCTGGGACTTAGCCATATCGGCATCGTATGTCATGGCTCAGCTAAGGGGCGGGCGATTATGAATGGAATTCGGATCGCTCAGAAGTTGCACCAAGAAAATTTAGTAGAGAATATGAGACAAGTCTTGAGTGTTTTGGATTTAAAACGTGCTGCTGATTTTGAAAACGGCATGTGGGATCGCATGGAAACCCGTTTTACAAAACGGCACGGCAAGAATTCTAAAACCAAAAGGCGGACCAATTCGTCTCAGAACGAGTCTGAAATTACAGTTGATACACAGGAGGGATGATTATGTGTCAGGCTTTAAAAGATAAGGTAGCACTTGTGACCGGCGGCTCGCGTGGAATTGGACGCGCGGTGTGCCAGGAGTTAGCTTCGTGCGGCTGTGAGGTTTACGTTAATTTTAGCAGCCGCGTGGAGGCCGCGCAGGAAACCGTGGATATATGCGCAAGCGTCGGCGGCAGAGCACAGGTATTGGGGTTTAACGTTGCGGATAGTGCCGCAGTAGATGCGGCAGTAGAAACGATTCGGCAAAAATCCGGCCGCCTCGATATTCTGGTAAACAATGCTGGAATAACAGTGGACGGGCTTATGATCCGTATGAAGGATGAAGATTGGGCGCGTGTGTTGCAGACGAATTTGAGCGGCGCTATGTACTGCGCGCGCGCGGCAGCACGCTTAATGGTTAAGGCTAGGGCGGGAAGGATTATAAATATCAGCTCAATTGTGGGACAAATGGGGAACGCCGGTCAGGCTTCTTACTGCGCATCTAAAGCCGGTTTGATTGGTTTAACTAAGAGCATGGCGCGTGAGTTGGCCGGGCGTGGCATCCTAGTGAATGCTGTGGCACCGGGATTTATTGAGACCGACATGACTTCTGCTTTGGACGAGAAGGTCAAAGCGGAGCATTTCAAATCTATTCCGCTAGGGCGCTACGGCAGCGCGCAAGACATAGCCAGGGTAGTTACTTTTTTAGCGGGGGAGGGCGCTCAATACATCACCGGCCAGGTTGTGGGTGTAAACGGTGGCATGTACATGTAGCTTTTTATTTTCGCACATGAGAGTATGTCGGAATAATTAACCTTGAAGTGAATTTTTCGGTTGTGGCAAAGGTTGATTTAATGTTGTAAATCAGCTAGATAGCTAGGTTAGTGCAAGGGCTTGCCTTGTGCTTAGGCTTTCTATAAAAGTTGAGTACTGTGCAAGTAGGGCAGTTTTTCGAGCACTTGACTAAAGCTGGACTTCGACTATAAAAGGGAGTCTTACGTAAGCTTAGAGCTTCGAGATAGCTAAGAGGTAAAATTTAGGGGAGATAGGAATGTCATCGCAAGACGAGATTGCAGAGCGTATTAAAAGTATTATTGTTGAGCAGCTTAGTGTATCGATGGAGGAGGTGACTCCAGAGGCTTCCTTTATTGAAGATTTGGGTGCTGATTCTTTGGATATTGTGGAACTGATCATGGCCCTTGAAGAGGAGTACGATATGGAGATTCCGGATGAAGACGCCGAGAAGATCCAAACCGTTCAGGATGTGGTCACTTACGTTCAATCCCGTAAGCAGTAGCGATAAAACGCAGTAGCGATAAAACACCTTGG
>JAAYZI010000236.1 GCA_012514925.1 Deltaproteobacteria bacterium
ATTTGCCAACCCTTTGCGCGAGATATGCATATGCGACAAGGCCGATATTTAGGTCGTACCAGATTGGATGACCTTATGTTTTATATGGGGAATCTAACACTGTCTGTGTGATGGTATCCGTTTGCATGAGTTTTACTTTCTCTGGAGAAAGTGAAATTGATTCCGCGTTACCATCAGCCATCCCCAGAAAGGCTCTGCTAACCTGGGCTTTAAGGCCAACATTAGGTCGTACCAGATTGGATGGCCTTATGTTTTATGAAGAAATCTAACATTGTCTGTGTGATTAAATACTAACCAGTACATATATACTACTTAACAGCCGTAAGCTTTAAATTGGAGGGGTCTTTTGTGAGTTTGCGTTTCCTCCTCTCCTTTAAGGCTTCCAGCACCGGCCCACTCAGGGCGTAGCCTGCCGCAAGAACTAGAAGCCCGACTTTCGGTCGCCACCAAACTAAGCCCATCATCACACCGATAACAAGGCGAGCCGTCAACCGGATATTGGTGACTTTCATTTTCTTTATGCTTGGGTAAGGGATGGTGCAAACCATCAGATAGGCAATAACTGCCATCAGAGCCGCGCTCATAATCACAGCCGCAAAATCAGGCTGATTGGATGACATGAAATACACTACCGCCGCGACTATGCTAGCCGCTGCTGGCGAGGGCAGCCCCTCAAAACTCGAGAGGTTTGTAGTGGTGATATTAAAACGCGCCAAGCGGCTGGCAGCGCAGAGCGCATACAGAAAGCACACAAACACGCCGAACTCGTCCGCCAATTGCCTGAAAGACCACTCATACATCAAAAATGCGGGCGCGATCCCAAAAGAAACTAAGTCAGACAAAGAATCAAACTCAAGGCCAAACGGAGACGTGGCATTCAAACGCCGCGCCACTCTCCCATCCAAACCATCCAAAAGAATCGCAAGAAGAATGGCGAAGGCCGCCTTCTCCCACCGCTCAGAAGAAGCGTAAATAATCGCCAAGAAACCGCAAAAGAGGCTGCCCACCGTAACAGCATTGGGGACCAAGTAACGTCGGCGGTACAAACGCTCTTTAATTTCAATCCGGGAGAGTTTCTTCTTTTCCATACGCAACCAAAATCAACGCCAGCCAAAAACTCAAATATAATCCTTTAATCCAAATTCATAAACTCGTCACAATGCTCTAGGAATATAGGGTGGTTATCAGCGGCGACTACGGTGTGCCCGCGCTTGGTAAGCTCACCAATCCGCCTAACTGCGCTTAAGACTTGCGCCGCCTCGAGCCCCAATAAAGGCCCGTCCCACAGAAAAATAGCAGGGGCACCCTTCTTCTCCGCCTTGCCCGCGCGCAACTGCCTGGCAAGCCCTGGCACCATTCTTAAGGCGGCAGTCTCGAAATGCAACATTTGCAGACGCGACTTCCCAAGTTTGGTTTCACCGAAGCCAAAATCCGCCAGCAACGTAAGAGGCCATGAGATCCGTGCTTGATCCCAGAAGAATTTTTGAGCCTGATTAACTGTAAGGGCCAATATATCAGCGATATTCAGCTCGCGATAGCGCACCTTTAAAAGTTGAGGCTCGAAACGTTCGCCCCCACAACTTGGACATTCCTGGTAAATCTCGCCATAGGGTGCCCCCTCAAAATCCCATCCGCCCCTGCTTCCACCTACAAACCGTACCAACCCATCACCCTGGCAAACGGCGCAGCGCCACGTGCTTCTTCTCAAACAAAAGCTCGCCGCGTGATGCCCCGCCATGCGGGCCTCCCGCGTACTTGCCAAAAGCTCTGCTATCTCGCCGTAAATACCCGACAGACTCGCAAGACAATCGCGCTTAGAAACTGACACCTCCAATAAACGTTCGACTCGTCGAAAATACTTTAATACCTCCGAAGCTCGACCCAATTCCTCCAACAGCCGCGTCTTGCCGCTGCCGGACCGGCCACCTATAACCAGCAAACCACAAAGTGGTAGAGATACCGTTACGACCCTAGGCGTGTCCAAGCATAACTTCATACAACCAGCCTGCTCTTCACGCCTGGTGGGACGAACCCACGTCGCGGGTTTTCGTTTCTGCCCAGGCGTCGCCACAGCACACTCTAAAAGCAAACCGTCCCCGTCTTTAGCCACCTCACACTCCCACTGTGCCCCGGCAACCGTACCGCGCTCTTGCGTTACCACCAGCACTGTATTCTCAGCGCTTCTTAATCCGCCTAAGGCTGCCAGACACTCATCAAACTCCACCAAACCCAAACCCGAAGCGCCCTGGTCTAAAACCAGCACACTCTCGCTTAAACCTGAAAGTAAGAGTAGCGCCAAATGCACCCGAAATCGCTCCCCAGGTGAGAGCGTCGAGATCGGGTGTGAGAGCGCATAATCCCCAAAATTAAGCGCTGTTAATGCGCTACAAACCTCGCTTAACCGAACTGTTTGCGGAGTATCACCGAAATTTACCCGCCAACTCTTGGCTAAGTCTGAAAGCGTCCTGACAGACATTGCGCCAAACTCACCAATCTTGACGCCGCCCAAATCCCAAGCCTGACAAGCTTTCGGCCAGAAGTCTTTTTCAAGCGTTTCACGTGAAACTTGTTCAAAAATGCGTCCACAGCTAGGGCAATGCGGCAGTACAGAGAGCCGACCGAGGCACTTTGCCTTCAGTCCGGTACGATCCACCTGCAAGAGAAGCAACGTCTCTACTCCTGCCTTAAAAAGCTCGTTCGCCCTTTCAAGCAGAACCAGGGATCCTTGTGACGCGGGCGATACCTCCGCAGTAGCAACAAGCACCCCACTTTCTCCGGCAAGCTGCGCCTCATCATCCTCCGCATTAAAAAGTCGGCCTTCACTCCACAAGTACCTAGCCCCATAAAGCTCCATACAGCTCTGCCGGGATAGCTTAGCTTTCAATTCTTCCCCTTCAAGCGGAATCGCCAGGGCAGGCATCAGACCAGGCGCAACTTCGTATCCAGACAGCTGCTCCTCAAGCGTGCGCATACAGGCAGCCACACCACAAACACTACACCAAGGAGCGCCTTTATTCAGGCAAAGTTCGCTTAGCAGAAGAGGCAGATCGAATAGTTGTGCCAAGGTATCAGACCCCGCCCCATAACGGCTCTGTCGACCAGACGGTGCCAACGCACCGGAGCCATCGGAAAAATAAACCACCGGCACTCCGTTGGGTGCCTCAATCTCAAAGTGCTGCGAGGCGCAATCTCCTGGCCGTGAGGCTGCCCTGGGAAAGCTTCCTCCGGCGCTAAGCTGGAAATATCGGCGTGCAGACTCACGATAGAGGGCACGCGCTAATGCGGATGCAAGCTTTCCATGGAAAACGCAGAGTCTGCCACGTGGCAAGGCCAAAGGTTGCAAGTCTGCCTTCCCACGCCAGCGTACGCCTATCTTGAAACTATCACTCTCCAAAACTCTACTCGTAACTGAAAATCCCCGCCTTTTGATCTGCTGCGTAGACAAATACTTGAATCGATGCAAGATCATTGTCATATTGCAGCGCACTGCCGGATTCAAGCGTAGGTTTATCACATTACCCGTTTCTAGTATCCGGTAAGTGTTTAGGTGTAGTGAAGTAACCGTTCACGTGAATATTACTTTCTCCGGAGAAGGTGAAATCAATTCCACACGTGAGCGGTTACCGTGTTGCTTCTTATCATCTTGTAATTACTGAAGATATTGCTTTAAATTCGCATGGCCTTCTCTCCACAAACCCCTCTCTTTGACCGAAGTGGATGGCTTGAGTACACTGACGGGGGCAAATGCGTACGTACAAAGTTTCGCCGCGTCTGCTAAATCATAGTTTTGTGTGTAGGAATGTAAAATGCCGCAAATATCCGTTCTAATCTCAGATGATCATACTCTTATCAGATATGCTGTCCGCAATATTTTGGAAGGCAGACCTGATTACCGGATCATTGGGGAGGCAGCTAATGCGGACGGAACCATCACGATGGTGCGCGATCTAAAGCCGGATATCTTAATTTTAGGCCTGGGCCTGCCAGGTAAGAGCGGTATTGAGGTCTTGTACCAAATACGTGAAGAAGAACTTCCCCCGATGACCGTAGTGCTGACCATGCACGAAAGCGAGCTGATGATCCGCCAAGCCATCATGGCCGGTGCCAACGCATATATACTAAAAACTTCTACGCCCGAAGAACTTCTAGATACCTTGCAGCGCGTGCGCGAAGGAGTGCGCAACATCGTACCCAATCGCTTTCAGTATATTATTGATGAGCTGACCGAGCGCGCCGCCAGCAACAAACCTTTCAAACGTGGAGAGGACGACCCCCTACAGAAGCTCAGTAAGCGCGAGCGTGAAGTGTTTTTTATGCTGGCAGACGGCATGCCTAACCGCACCATTGCCAAAGAGCTTTTTATCAGTCCGCGCACCGTGGAAACCCACCGCGCGCGCGTGATCAAGAAAATGGGCTTTACCTCAACCGCAGATCTAATTCGCTACGCTATAAAGAATAATTTGCTGATACCGTAAATGGGGCGTGCTGATCTCCCAAAACTGCTGCGACGCGCCAATTTGATTATCACTACGCGCGGGTTGCTGCTGGCGCTGTTTGCGGTTTACCTGTTCTCCGGACCGGCCATTTTAGAGGCAGACATAATCGCCACGATCTTGTCACTTGGACTCCTGGCCCTGTTAGTCACCCTGATGCTAATTACCGCAGTTGGCGGCGTTTTGCTAAAAAAGAGTTTTGGCGTCACACTAATTCCACCGCAAGATCAGGCACCGGTGCCAGCCTTGGAGTCCGGAAAAAACCTGTCCTTTTTGCTGCGCTGCAACACGCTGCAGCTACTGCCGCTTTACCAACTCTCGCTGAAACTAGAGTTTGAAAGGGGAACAATTATTACCGCCACACACACGCTAAAGGGCTCGTCTTATGGCCACCGTTTCATACGGGAACAATTGAAATTCCCTCACCGTGGAATTTGGCATATCAGAGGCCTCACCGCAAAGCTACACGACCAGTTTGGCTTAACGAGCTTCGACTGGAAGTTAACGGCAGAACTTTCCGGCCAGAGCTTGCGCGTTAAGCCCCCCAGCCGAAGTGAAGGTCGGTTGCCGATTTTAAGCTCATGCCGTAGAAGCGGCGATACTCTAATCGACATCCAGAACCGCCAGGGCGACTATTTCGACCTTAAGCAGTACCATCCTTCTGACGGATTAAAAAAAATCGTTTGGAAGATTTTTGCTAAATCTGGAAAACTGATCGCGAGACACCCCGAACCATCTATGACGCCTGAGGGTCAAGTCATTGCCTACTGCTTGGCAGGACCGCAGGAAGATTTTGTGTGTGCTGCAGCGCTTGGATATTTGCGGCGCTTGGAAGAGTTGGAGCTGGAGATTTTTTTCGGATGCGAAGCCATGAGGCAAATGGAGCCGGCGCAAGATTCACAGATCGCAGAAGATCTATTGATCGAAACGGTATGGCAAAGCGCCTGTTCTTCAGCCGCATCACTGCCAACTCAAATGCGTCAGTTTATAGGAGTGCTGCAGAGCAAATTACGAGATACATCCCCAGAAAGAGTAATAATCTTCTGCTCCACAACCAGGCTTGGGGACGAAGAGATGCTTAACGCCTATGTGGCGTGTGGCCACGCACTTGAAGAAAGCGGTATCAACCCGGTATTTTTCCTAATAGCGCCTGACCCCACCCCCACGGCTGCCTCCTCGCCCACCCCAGCCCGCGTACCTAAATTTTGGCAGGACATAGGTAATTTAATAATCGAACCCCCCTCCGGGACGGCGCTACAGCCACAACACCACCCAGCCCTCACCGCAGCCTGTATGCGCAACCACTGGCAAGTGTTAGACTAAACCCTTATGCGACATACCACGCCATACCCGCCTGCCCGCCCTCAATCCGACCAAACTGGGTTTTGGACAGTAGTGACGATGCGCGTTTTTTTCGGCATTCTGTTTGTGCTGGTGCTAGACTACGCCGTTGATTTAGGAACGTCCCCGGCACTGCTCTGCGTAACCATGGCTGTGGGTGTCTTAGGAGCCTCACGGCTGGCTGCCGGGCGGCTTACACATCTGGGCTTCGTGCTACTGCTAGGCGCGCTTTACGCCCTATTCTTCTTTCTCTTTGAAATCGTGAGCCCGCGCCTCTACGTTTCGGAGCAAGTCTTTAAACCTTACGTCCTAGCCCGTCATGCTGGCTTGGGGCTGGCCGTGCTTTCGTTAGCCGCTCTCTCAACTTGGTGTTTCTGGCGTTTAAAGCAAGCACTCGTGTTTGAACTGATCGCACTGGCAGGCCTATCCGTCTTTTTACTCGCTGGGCACCGCAACTACCGTTTCGATCTGGTAAAGACGATTAACAACCTGGCTTGGTACTACAATTTAAACCCATTGACGGTGCTGGTGCTGCTGGGAGTGGCCATTTTCCTCGGTTTGTCAGGGTACTTTTTTGCGACGACACCAACCTCAAAACCGGATTTTTCCCGGCCGCGGCATGTTCAAATCTTACACCGCGGTCCTACCAATTATTTCGGTGCCATAATTTTACTGATCTTGGCCAGTCTGCTTTTAAGCCTTATCTCCGTGGATACTTACCGACGGCACCGAGTCACGGCCACACTGCGAACCCAGAAAGGAGTCGGGGATACCCATAAAGAAGGATTGAGTCCGCTGACATTTCAATCCGCCCTGGGCAGCTCAAACCAACCCGCTGCCTTGGTGCGCCTGGAAGGAGATTACCGCCAGAATCCTTTTATGCCTATGCTCTACCTGCGTGAATCCGCGCTCTCTCACTTTGACGGTCGCGAACTAGTGGCTGCCGGTCCGGGGTATGATCGTGATGTCAGCCGCACCAAACCATCTCAATCCTACTCTGCTGATTCTGATACTACTCTGGACTTCCGCATTCCAGTTACTCAGTCAATCTACCTTCTGACTGAACACAATCTGGCTTTCGGCATAGATTACCCTATCTATATCACCGGCCTTAAACTTCCGACTACCAGCTCCCGTTTTAAAAGTGCCTACCGAGTCTATTCGATGGCGCCAGCCTTTGGTTTGGACGAGATCAAAAATCTTCCAGTCGGAGACCCGCGCTGGTCCCCGGCAGAGCGACAGCATTATCTGGAGACTAACCCTGATCCACGCTATCACGATCTAGCCGAGCGAATCAGTGCCGACAGCAGCACGCCGGTGGAAAAAGCCTTCGCGGTAGCGACCTATCTCTCTAAAGTTGCAACTTACACCCTGACTCCCCACCATCAAGTTGAAGCAGGAGGCGATCCGGTGGCTCCCTTTCTCTTTGGAGACAATCGCGGTTACTGCGTGCATTTCGCCCACGCCATTTCCTTTATGTTGAGATCGATTGGCATTCCAGCACGCATCGGCACCGGCTACCTAACCGATCTAAGCCAATCAAAGGACGGGCACATTTTACTTAGAATGAGCGACCGTCATGCTTGGGCCGAAGTCTTCATTAGCGGCCGCGGCTGGGTGCCCTTTGACGTGAAGCCAGAGAAAGTTGAGAGCCACGCCGAAACCCCGGTCGATCTAGGCCTGCTTGAAGAGTTAATGGGACTATTGGGACCAAGCGAAGAAATCCTCCCAAAAAATATCATCGATGATGAGGCACGGGTGAAAGATGATACGGGTTTTCGTTTGCCACAGATAAAAGACTTGACTCTTCCATTTGCCCTTCTACTCACCGTTTTAGTGGTAGTTAAGGTGTATTTGCTGTACAGCTGGCGTTTACCGGGTGGTCCCGAAAAACGTTTAAAACGAGCCTATCGCGGCTGGTTAGTAAGATTGCATGACGCTGGAATTAGGCGTGGCTACGGCGAAACCAGGCTTGAGTTTGACAAGCGCTTGCATGCTATTATGGGCATTACTTTAACTCCCACAACTAGGGTGCTTAATGCAGCTAATTACTCTGCCGATTCAGGTGAGGTTATAGACATACCGGAGCTGCACAGTTTGGCATCCACCTCCAATCAGGAGTTGAAACGGCTGCCTTGGACTAAAAAGGTTTTAAGCTTAATCAACCCAGCCTCAGTATTTGCTCAACTGGGAGGGGGGCGATGGTAAAACAATCGCACAAGGTCTACGTCCTGGCCATGGCTTTGTCGCTCTGGGCGCTAACTTGGTCCGTTCCCTGCCCAGTCTACGCAGAACCAACGGATCCCCTAAATCCCTTCGAGCCCAGATCCACCAGCATTACACCTGACGATGATTCGGATAAAAATAAGAGCGCAGACGATCTAATCAAAGAGGCGCTGACTTTGCAGCAGGATGATCGCCCATTAGACGCCCGCACCAAGCTGCTTAAAGCCCTCCAGAAAGATCCACAAGCCTTTGAGGCGCACCTGCTTCTGGCTGATTACTATTTACGCCAAGTGGGCCACTTTCGCCTGGCCCTAGCCTACACTAAGCAGGCTTTTAAGCTCTTTGAAGCCAAAGCTGGAAAAGCACCCTATCAAAACGCCCATGCAAAGCTGCTCCACCGCGATCTTTTAAGTTTACTCTCAAGCGTACGGCTGAATCTGGATAATTACGAGGGCGCACTGGAGGTACTGGACGAATACGAGGCGCTAGGCTATTACGAGTCCTGGTTACCGGCGCAACGAGCCTGGGTCTTGTTAAAACTGGGACGGCTGGATGAAGCTATTCGCATCGCCCGCGTCGGAATGTGGGCCGGAGCAGAACCTGGTCAAACCATGAACGTGCTGGGTATCCTGCTCTCAATGACGGATGCCAAACACGCCGCCATAAAAATTCTAAAAGAAGCTATCTCATATGAGTACTCACTGGGCGAACAAGGCCACCCAGCCACACCTCTTAATAACGTCGGGGAAGTCTATAAAGAAATCTTCGAAGAAGGTCTCGCGCATGACGTATGGAAAGTAGCCATGCGCTTGCCAGACGGCTGCGAACACGTTCTGCCGAGCTTGAACTTATCCATGCTCTTCATGGAATGGAATGATTTTGCCGGGGCAAAACAAGCCCTCGATGGCTTCGAAGCCTGTCTAGCTCAATTTCCCTTAAGAGGAGGAGAAGAGCACCGCGCCTTGGTGCACATGGCGCGAGGGCGGATCGCGCTGCATACCGGCAAAATTAAAGATGCCCTGATGCATCTCGAAGCCGCGGCGGAGCGACAGCAGTGGTTTGGCAAGATCGGTACCAATGAAAATGATTTAAAAGTGGCAGTATTAGTGTCGCTGGCACAAGCGCTTAAATGCCAGAATCACCACCTAAGACTCACTCCCCCAGGCCCTCTCCTTCAGCGCCTCAATACCTTTAAGCTACGCCTTGAAAACAAGGTACGCGCCTGGTGGCTGCTACGCCGCGCCCGTCAGATCCTGGCAGAAGATTTAAAAGACGCTGAAGACATATATATTCGTCACACCGACAGCATGCTTGAGTATCCCACACTCGGCGAACTTTTAGCGGGCTATCCACAAGATCTGCTGGAAAAGCGCCTGGCCGAATTCAAGAAGAGCGACCGCCGAGAACATGCCAAACGTTACTACACAGCTTACCTGGCTGAAAACGTATTAGCCCACGGTCGACGCCAAGATGCCGCCGAGCTAATTGATCAAGTCATCACCACAGCGCGCCCCGAGTATGACGCCGCGCTGCGCACCCATGCTCAGCTGCTTAAATTGTCCATGCTTCCCTCCAACGGGCATGCCTACATTAATCTAAGCTATCAAATCTTTCGAAGCGCCCGGCCGGAGCTTAGAAATCACGGGTTCCGACTTGCGGTAAATACAAGCCCTATGCCCACTCAAGTACAACGTGTTTTAAGTAAGTCCGTCTTTGCCCCAAACAACTCCCTCGAACTACCCTGCAAAATCAAGCATGAAATAGGAGGAAAGGAGCATGCTCTCCAAATCTCCTGCGAAGGCGGTCCCTTTACCACAATCCGCGCCAAATCCCCGGATCTGCGAAAAGCCGTGACTAATCTTGCTGACGCCGTTTTTGAAATAAGTTGACCCGGATAGTATCTCTGGGTTAGTCCATCTCTTCCTCGTTGGATGAGATGTTGCTTAACTCTTCCTCTGAAAGTGTTTGCAAAACCTCTTGAGGCAAATGCTGTTTGTAAAATTCTTTTAGAGCCCCAGGATTTTGTCCTTCCATCAGTGCCTCTTGGAAAAGCTGTGGAGTCTTCTCCACGCTGATGTCATCCTTGGAGCGCTCCAGCCAACGGTACCCATTACCATGCTCGCGTAAGCGATTGACGCGATAGAGCAGCTTATGTAACGCAGTCTGCAAGGGGTAATATTTCCCCATATGCACCCGCTCAGGTGGCGCGCCATTCTCATGCAGACCCTTGATCCACTCACGCGCTATCGCAAAGGCGTATCCCAACCGCTCCTCCTTATCGTCAGAAGGGGGACGGCTGGAAAGTCCTACATACAAGCCGTGGGCCATCGGCACCGAGAGCCCGAGCCCTTGCAACAAACTGCAGCCAATATGCCGTGAGGTGCAGCCCCAAAGTTCTAATTCCAACTCCTCAGCGGCGCACAAATCCTCCAGGTTGATACGTCTCCAATACTCACTAAAAAGATCTGGATCTTCTACCAGAAACAATCCGCGGGATAATCTCGGCATCAAACCAGCCAACATACCAACCATCCCTCCAATCGCCGGAATGGCCATGCCAGTGTGCATACCGATATCCGCTTCGAGGATCATCTGCTCTGAAATCTCGTTCCACTGTTCAGGTGGCGCTTGCCCCTTGATGCGGCGGTAGGCATAAATCGCGGCGATCATCGCCGCCAACTCGCCAGGAGAAAAAAAACGTATCAACTGACTAGACGAAAGATGCGGCGTGTTTGCCACTTCCTCACCATGAAAAGTAAGAGTGGCATAATAAAACAAAGCCTTCATGGTGCGACCGCGTAAAAAGCGCGTCACAAGGAAGTGACTGGCCGGACTTACTACGGGCGGATTTGAACGCTCATCAATCAACAGGGTGCGGATCGTGGTTTGAAAGGATGTAAGAACCTTGCCCACGTGGTCCACATAAACTCGCGACTTTTGCCAAGCCTGAGTATCGTCCGAATTTTCTTTCTTTTCAGTCATCTCTAATTTTTTCGGTCTTTTTTGAAATAACCTTAACCCCAAACAGTCACTTTCCCCTTTTCCTCCGTGATAACCCCTCAACATAATATTCATGTGAACGAATACAAAGGCAAGTAACCGTTCACGTACGGAATTGATTACACAAAACCCACTTTTTTCATGATAATCGCACTGGTAACACAGTGTAATCACCTAATTTAATATTTATGTGAACGGATGCAAAAGCAAGTTGAAATCGGGAGATAGCGCCTATCTTGCCCTTAAACTCACCCCCACCCGCCTACAGGCCTTAAATAAATTTGCTCAAGATCTAGCTTCGAGTTATACGTATAGGTGCTGATAGGTACGCTAGTGCAGCGTTTTAATAAGGGGCCGGCATGGAGGTCAGTTCGCCACATAACCCTGCCTGGTTACGAATATCCAGGCTGGCACGCGTTTCGATCAAAGTCACTGCTTTTTTGTGGCTGGGTTTAGGAGCGTGCCTTAGCGGCAGCACATCTCAAGCTGCACCCCTGATGCGCGTCATCAACGGCGCAAATGTTGCGGAAGGTGAGTTTCCCTGGATGGTCTCGCTGATGCTGGGAGACTATGGGAGGTTCTCCCATTTTTGTGGCGGTGTCCTTATTGCCCCCCGGTATGTGGTTACTGCGGCTCACTGCGTGGTGGGCCTAAGGGGAAATCCTCAACGCCTTAAAGTCGTATCCGGTCGTACTAGGCTAAGCTCCCAGGCAGGAGTGGTCTCGAATGTGACGGAAGTGATTCTGCATCCTGAGTATGACCCCGACATCATCAGGAACGACATCGCGTTGCTTAGACTCTCTGCTCCCCTTACGTCGCCAACCATCTCCCCCATTAGACCCGGCGAAGAGCACCTCTGGCTCCCCGGCACTCCCGCGACTGTGCTGGGCTGGGGTTCCACCAGCCCTTATGCAAACTCACCCTCTGATCTCCTCCAAAAAGGCGTGGTCTCGATTGTAACAGACCAGCAGTGCCGCCAAGCTATGGGCGCTGCACTCGACCCAAGCAGTATGCTCTGCGCGGGGGCCCAATCTCGAGACCAATACACCAACGAAGGAGTCGATTCATGTCACGGTGATTCGGGAGGTCCTTTGGTTGTGTCTGACGGACGAGGCGCTTGGAAACTGGTAGGCTTGGTGAGCTGGGGGTACGAATGCGCAAGTCTAAAGTTTTGGGGGGTGTACACACGCGTGGAAACTTACGCGGCCTGGTTGACCCAGCCGCGTATCAAACCTCCGTCTTTTACTAGAAGGCCTCGAATATCCGGCCGCCCACTCGTTGGTAAAACCTTGCGCTGCTCGTCCAGAAAGATTTCAGGTGGGATGCCCCTAAGAACTGAATATGCCTGGCGGGCTTACGATCCAGCCGCAGGCAGTGATACCAAAATTGAGAACAACTCCACCACGCGTCTAAGGATTACAGCGGAGCACTTGGGCCGTCGCATCTATTGTGTTGTGACAGCCTCCAACCTAGGCGGCAACGCTACCAACGAAAGCAAACTGACTCGCCGCGTCCGTTACGCGCGTAGCACACCTCGAAGATAGCGATTTTTTCTTAAACATCATAGCGCCCGGCGTAAGCTTGACCTTACATCCCTGACACAGCTAAAGCTGCGCGCACGTAAACCACCTGCGGGAAGACCCCCAACACCAAAATCGCCGCTGCACAAAGCGCCAGCACCGCATAGGCCGACGGATCCCTCTCAAGTCGACGAGGTTCTTTAGCCGAAGGAGCAAAATACATGGCCACCACAACTCTCAGGTAATAGTAGGCTCCCACCAAGGCTCCTAGACAGGCAATCAGCACAATCCCCACATGGCCGGACTTGATCGCAGCGGTAAACACGAAAAACTTGGCCATAAACCCGCCCATAGCCGGCGGCATACCCGCCAGAGCCAACATAAAGAAGGTCATTAGAGCGGCAGTCCAAGGATGCGTCGTCGCCAAACCGTTAAAGCGCGTAATATCATCAGGAGTTCTCTTATCTGCATACGCTGCTGAGAGTACAAGCACCACTCCAAAAGCGCCCAAAGTCATAAATGAGTAGATCAGCAGGTAATACAACGCAGCCTCACCCCCGCCTCCGATCTCTGATCTTGCCAAGATCCCCATCGCTATATATCCGGCGTGAGCGATGCTTGAATAAGCTAGCAAGCTCTTTAAGCCCCTCTGCGATAAAGCTACGAAGTTTCCAAGCAGAATGCTAAGCGCAGCCACCCACCACACCAAATCCATCCATAACTCCGCATAGCTGCCAAACAGAACCCAAAGAATCCGTAACATCACCGCCACAGCCGCGGCTTTGACACCCGAAGCCATAAAGGCGCTGACGGCTGTCGGAGCACCGTGATACACATCCGGCACCCAGAAGTGAAACGGCACTAAGCCGATCTTAAACAACATCCCGCAAAAAAGCAGTGCAGCTCCAGAGAGAAAAATACCACTTGAGTTCCCCGCAACATCGGCTATTTTAATAATCTCAGTACTGCCGCTAGCACCGTACAGCAACGCCATACCGTACAGCAAAATTACACTTGCAAAAGAGCCTAACATAAAATACTTCACCCCCGCTTGAACTGAACTGCGGTTAGTAAGCTCCGAGGCGCAGAGGGCATAAAGCGCAAGTGATAAGATTTCGAGACCGATAAACAAGGTAATTAATTCGGCGGCGCTTATAAAAATATATCCTCCCGCCACTGCCATCAAAAGCAGAGTATAGTATTCACCCTCCCGCTTTGGTCCCTCTTTTTTCTGCTTGTTGAGGGCTAGTAGCACCGTCAGAAAGGCAGAGAGACAGAGCACCAGTGCGGTAAAATAGGTGTACGACCCGCCAAAAACGAGCCCACCCAAAATAACTTTTTCAGGGTAGGAAGGCACCAAACATAGCATCCAGATTGAAGCGCCCAGAACCACTGCCGTCACAACGCCCTTTAACGTGGCAGACCCGGAAAAAACGTCTAACATCATCACCACGAGCGCCCCAACCGCTAAGCACAGAAGCGGCAGCACCAAAAACATTTCATTTGCTAGCTGGTCAAACATCTTAGAGCGCCTCCCCATGCCCAGATGATCGGAAACCACTTAAATAGGCTGCCCGAGCCATAATCTGGGAGCAGTACTGCCGCAGCGAAACCTCAGTGCGCTCTAAGAGCGGCTGCGGAAAGAGACCTAACCAAAAGATCAACACCACCAAAGGAACCAGGGCGGCAGTCTCCCTTAAATGCAGGTCCTCAAGCTTTCCGTTTTTCTCCTGGTCAAGCTCTCCAAACATCACACGCTTGTAGAGCGTAAGCATGTACACCGCCCCCAACGCCACTCCCAAAAGCGCAGTTATAGTGAGGACCGGAAAACGCTCGAAACTTCCGGCTAGCGTCAGAAACTCACCGATAAAGCCTGAGCTAAGCGGCAGCGCTATCGAAGCCAGCGTGGCAACTGCGAAACAAAAAGCGAAGACGGGCATCTTAGCGGCAAGCCCACCGTACTCGCTAATCTCCCGGGTGTGTCGCCTCTCGTAGAGTACACCCACGATTAAAAACAAAGCTCCGGTCGCAAGACCGTGGCTGACCATCAAAAAGATAACACCGCCTGCGGCCATCACGCTTAAAGCCGATAGCCCAAGCACGCAGTAGCCCAAGTGCGAAACAGAAGAGTATGCCACCAAACGCTTAATGTCCGTCTGAGCCCAAGCCATGAGAGCTCCGTAAACCACACCCACTACGCCTAGCGCTGCCAAATACGGCGCGTACTCAAGCGCCGCGCGAGGAAAGAGCGGGAAGCCAAACCTAAAAAAACCGTAAATTCCCATCTTAAGCAGCACCCCGGCCAAGATCACGGACCCTCCCGTAGGTGCCTCAACATGCGCATCCGGGAGCCAGGTGTGAAGCGGCACAATCGGCACCTTAATGCCAAACGCCAGAGCAAAAGCCAAAAACAGCCAGGACTCTTCTCTGAAGGTAAGTTTGAGATGCATCAGATCGGAAAGCGCGAAGCTGACCTCCCCACTTTGCGCGTAGTAGCTCCAAACTGCATAGAAAAGCGCCGCCTGCATCAGCAGGCTCCCCGCAAGGGTGTAAAGCACAAATTTCACGGTAGCGTAAATGCGCCGCTTTCCGCCCCAAAGACCGATCATCAAAAAGAGTGGGACGAGCATCAGCTCCCAAAATACGTAGAATAAAAGGAGGTCTTGGGCTAGCAGAGTCCCAAACACTGCCATCTGTAAGAAGAAAAGACAGGCCATGTAGCCGCGCGTACTCGCGCCAATGGCAGCCGAATTGACGATTACCAGTGGTATAAGCACAGCCGTAAGCAGAACCAAAAAGAGCGAGATTCCATCCACGCCTAAGTGATACGAGATCCCAAAGGACGCAATCCAGGTGGTGCGCTCCTCAAATTGCAAACCGCCGATTTGAGGATCAAACTGCCAGAACAAAAGCGCCCCAATCACAAGCGGCACCAAGCTCAGCAAAAAGCTAAAACGTCGCGCGCGCCGACCGCACGGATTAGTGCAGTGCCCAAAGACAGGGCACAGCATCGCCACACAACCCAGAGCCGGAAAAAAAATCAGGCCTGAAAGCAGGTGGCTCTTTAACCAGGGTAGTACCGCAAAAATATCGAACATATCAGCGCCCACACCCAAAAACCGTTATTAATACCGCTGCCGCAAAAATAAACAGAGCATAGTGGTTAATCTTGCCTGTGTGCACGCGGCGCAGCGTCTCACCACACATCCCAGCGCTCCAAGCTAGACCGTTTAAAGACCCGTCAATCAAGCCTCGATCCACGAACTTCCAAAGCGCGCGGGCGGACGCTTCCAACGGCCGCACTATCACAGCTGCGTATATTTCATCGATAAAGAACTTGCCCTCGATTAAACGGCTAAGCGGCGGCAGCGCGCAGCAGATCTTCGCTGGCCAGCCCGAACACCAGCTGTAGCACAGATAGCCGCCCAGCATTCCCAAGATCCCAGGCCAGGAGTGCAGGAGTGCTGAAAAAAAGGAAACCTCCCCCGTCGGGCCGGATGGTTGCGGCCATGGGTCTCCTAGATAAAGCGGTAAAACCCGCTCCAACCAAATACCGCCCGAGACCGCCAATAAAGCCAAGACTCCAATCGGTAAAAGCATCACGAGGGGTGACTCATGCACTACGCCCTCACCGCGATAGGTACCGCAAAAGGTAAGCATCAACGAACGCGTAATATAAAAAGCGGTCAAGCAAGCGACCACGGCAGCCATCGTGGAAAATATCTCCGGCAGGTCGAGCACTCCATACTGTTCGCTATGAGCCAGCGCCTCCATAATCGCATGCTTGGAATAGTACCCAGCCAAGGGATAAATGCCCGAGATCGCCACAGCCGAGATCAAATAGACCGCAAACGTCCAGGGCATATACTTCCGCAATCCACCCAACCTCCGCATATCCTGTTCGTTCTTGGTGCCGTGAATCACAGAACCTGCCGCCAAGAACAAACCGGCCTTAAAAAAGGAATGAGTTACAAGGTGAAAGATCGCAGCGCCGTAAGCGCCAACCCCTGCCGCCATAAACATGAATCCAAGCTGACTAATAGTGGAATAGGCCAGCACTTTTTTGATGTCGTTCTGCATGAGAGCGATCAAGGCTGCGATTAACGCCGTGACCAAAGCAATAATGACAATCAGCAGCATAAGCGCGGGCGCCGCCGAAAAAACAAAGTGCAGCCGCGCCATGAGATAAACACCGGCAGTCACCATCGTGGCCGCATGGATCAGGGCTGAAACCGGCGTGGGTCCCGCCATAGCATCCGGCAACCATACAAACAGTGGGATCTGGGCGGACTTTCCTGTAGCGCCAAGGAAGAAACAGGCGGCAATCAAATTAAGCAGCCCTGCATCTCCCGAAAAAACGCTTTCAAGTAGGGCGATATCCAAGGTACCGAAGTAATGCAACAGTAGAAAGAGACCTGCTAAAAAGCCGGTATCACCGATGCGGTTTACCACAAATGCCTTACGCCCAGCCGCCGCATTGGGAAGATGATCGTACCAAAAACCAATTAAAAGATAGGAGCAAAGCCCGACTCCTTCCCAGCCTGCAAAAAGCACCAACAAATTGCCGCCTAAAACGAGAAGCAGCATCGAAAAAAGAAACAGGTTAAAATACGAAAAAAAACGGGGGCGCCCGGGATCTTCTGCCATGTAACCTATAGCGTAAAGGTGGATCAATGTCCCCACCCCACTCACCACCAGCGCCATCACCGCTGTTAAACGGTCAAAACGAAGCGTAAAGGACACAGAGAGCGTATCCAGGGCAACCCAGGTATAAAGCTGCTGCTCAAGCGTCGCTCCGGAAGGCAGATATAAAACGGTGCCCACGACAACCCCAAAAGTCGCAGCCGCCGCCCCGGTGGCCAACCATCCGCAAAGCCCCTGGCGCCACTTCCCAACGGCATAACTAAAAAGCGCGCCCATCAAAGGAAGGAGCAGGATCCAAATCAAAATTTCGGTTGAAATTATGCGCATCTCCAAACTTAAGGCCTTAACTCATCGGGACCATAACTGTCTAAAGACTTTACTGCTCGATAAAGCGAAATAATCAGTGCCAATCCTAGCGCAGCTTCAGCTGCAGCAGCCACGATTACAAAAAAAGCCGCGACCTGCCCATCTATATTTCCGTGGAAACGCGAAAAAGCTGCAAAGCTTATATTTACCGCGTTCAACATCAGCTCCAAACACATCAACATTACAATTGTGTTCCGCCTGAAGATAAAGCCGACCGCCCCGATCACAAACATCAACGCTGAAAGGATCAAATATGCGCTAAGCGGTACCACTATTTAAGCCTCCGGGCCAACATCAGCGCCCCTACTAAAGCCGTTAGAATAAGTAAAGAAGCCGCCTCGAAAGGAAAAACAAAACGTCCGTAGAGCGCCCGGCCTAAGTTTTGAACCGTACCCAAATCAGAGGCTGGTGAGGACTCCCACAGCGGGACAAGAAACCCCGGCGTCAGCCCCCACACCAAAATCACCCCAAAGACAATCGCCAAAAAGCCAAGCCCAAAAGCACCGAGACGGTACCTCTCAGGATTGCCACCAAGCAGCATCAGCACAATCAAAACCAACACCACCACCGCTCCGGCGTAAACCAAAAGCTGCGCTGCCGCCAAAAAATGCGCGTGCAAAAGCGCATAAACCACCGCCGTACCAAGCAGCGCCGATACCAGCCAAAGTGCGCCGTACAACGGACGACGGCTAAGCACCATCCCAACACTTGAGATAAGGATCAAACCCGCGGCTACCAAAAACGAGCCACCCTCATATATCCCACTCCAAAACTCTACTCTCACAGTTTACAAAATCTCCGAATCAAACCAGCCTACCCGCAAGGCGACTTAAGTATCCGTGACCATATAAGATTACTGTCAAAATGAGTAGATCTCCAGGAGCAGACCAAGAATGTGCAGATAAATTCCACCCAAACGCCCTCTAATCCCCTGTATTTCCTACTTAATTATCTTTTAAATTGTATCCTGGTATCCGTTCACACGGGGAATTGATCATGTAATTGGTCATGCAATTTTTGTTTTAAGCCTCTTGGCGGTGGCGCGGAGTTAATTTCACTTTCTCCGGAGAAAGTAGCATTTATGTGAACGGTTACTTCACTACACCTAAACGCTTACCGGATACCTTTAAATTATATGGGTCGTAAAATCACTAAAGAATTGGCACACTATACTCGATTTATCCGTATCCGTGGGACTTCGCTCCCACTACAATTGTACGTGGGACTTCGCTCCCACTACAGTTTTTCGTGGGACGTGTCCCACTACAATTTTTCGTGGAACGTGTCCCACTACAGTTTTTCGTGGAACGTGTCCCACTACAGTTTTTCGTGGGACTTCGCTCACTACAATAATTATTATTTTTGGAGGAAACATGAGAATAAACCCAAAACTTGCGACCTTAGCCCTACTTGTATCAGCCCTTATCTCCGACTCGGCCCTAGCGATAAGCCCGCCCTGGTATAGGGTACAAAAGCTGTATGCCAACAGCGTTGGCGCTTCCCCATGCGTCACCGTTAGGGAACTGACAAATCGGACTCAGAGGAGATACAACTTACGCATCGATGCTTGTGAGGATCAGGTCGCAGAAGCGTTGACTTCGGTTTTTAGGCGCAGATGGAAATTAGGCGGAGTCACACTCATTGTTAAAGTTTACGACTCACAAGGTAAGTTGGTCATACCCGGGACATCACAAACCCTCAAAGAGCGCTTCAATAACGCTCTAAAAGACAACCCCTACATTCACAAGGTGCATACCGTTAATAGTCCGTTAACACATCTGAACATGGTGGCGGTTGAGTGCAAGAAAGAAATAATCCAATTTTGGAACGACAACATAGGCGACCTGTACGGCAATGAAAACTACGTAGCCGCAGATGTATTCCGTGAAATTACATCAAGGAAATTTCGCGGCATCAATATGTTTGCCGGATGGAGCACCTATATGGCGCCGCAGAAGTAACGGCAGCTACGGGTCAGTTCTTACCTAACAGCCTGCCAGGCACTCACCATCCCAGGCGAGGCGACTTTACCGTTTAGCCCCTCCAGGGGCTTTACGGTATTAAGAATACGGTCGCGTACCTTACTAGGAGAGAGGTGCGGGTACTTTGAAAGCACCAGCGCCGCCACACCAGTTACATGCGGGGCCGCCATAGAGGTGCCACTAAAGGGCAGGTACAGATTGAATATGATACTGCTCCATATACTGGACCCCGGGGCCGCGATGTGCACGCTACGCCGACCATAATTTGAAAAACTAGAAAGCTTGCCGTAGGAATCTACTGACGCAACAGAGATAATATTGGGAAGGTCGTAGCTAGCGGGATAAACCGGGGTTCGGTCATTATCCGAGCTGTTATTTCCAGCCGCTGCCACAAACAAAATACCAGCCTTGTTTGCGCGCTTAAGCGCGCTTTCAATCGCGGGAGAATGCTCGCCCCCACCTAAAGAAGCATTTAACACCCTAAGGTTTACGCCGCGAGCTTTTAGTTTAATGGCGTAATCGATCGCCCTTACCAAATTAGCGCCATCACCTTCGCCTTTTGAATCTAATATCTTTAGTGGCAAGAGTTTTACACCCGGCGCTACGCCCGCAATCCCTCGCCCGTTACCCTTCACCGCACCGATAATCCCGGCGCAGTGCGTGCCATGAAACTGATCATCGTTAGAGTTGGCGGTATCACTTACGAAGTTCCAACCATTAACATCATCGACAAAGCCGTTACCATCGTCATCCAAGCCATTGGCGCTTTCGCCTGGATTTCGCCAGATGTTCTCCATTAGGTCAGGGTGCTTTAACAAGATCCCAGTATCGATCACCCCTACCACAAGGTCGGAGCTCCCGGTTTCAATCTCCCAAGCCTGTGGCGCATCGACGTCTACGTCGGCCTTGCCCATAAAGTTTCCGGTATTATGGAGATTCCAGAGCAATCCTAGTTTATAAAAGAAATCGTCGGTGGTATCGAAAGCAAAGACTCGGAAATTGGCTTCGGCCGAGCGGATCAGGCCGCGCGCGTAGGCGCGCGCAATCTTTGCCCGATTTACGCGCACCCCTTTAACTTTAAAAGCATCCGCACTAAGCGGTTTTGAAATGCGCATTCCAAACTGTCTGGCAAGTCGCTTTAGCACCCGATTTTTTGAAGGTCTCACCCCGGGCCGTTTGGCCTGAAGTTTTGCAACGATGTTGTTCCAACCGGTTTGGGTAAGTTGAATCAGTATCTCGCCGCGCTTGGCCTGGCGCAGATTGTGCTCCACAAAAGGTCCTTTTGGGAAACCGGGCGGCGGTTTCGGAGCTGATTGAGCCGCAACTCCAAGCGGTAGCAAAACCAAACTTGCTGACAGAACCAACACATTAGTTGAAAAACGCATAATCCCCCTCCTCCCTGAGCAATTCTCGAACAAAAACCCCTGTCCTTAATATTATGGTCCAAGTCAGGCGAGATGTGCACTATTTTCTAGTTGGACTCAATGTATCAGCTAACTCTCTTAGGTTTATACATAAAAAAACCGCGCCATCAGCATGACGGCGCGGCTTTCTTCTAACCCTTATTCAAGAAGGGGTTCAGCGTTTATCGTCGCAACACAGGCTCTCCATAAGCGGGTACTTTTTAGCGTTAGCCTCGCTCTTTCTGAAAAGCTTTCTGGCGCGGGCGATAGCCGCTTTTTTCTTCTCCATCCGTTTTTCCATATTGCTCCTGCACTTTTCTACGCTGGCATTACACGGACCTGGAGGCGGATTGCCGTTATTTAGGATCGTGCGTTTCGCTAATCTGAGGAGTCTACGCGCACTCACCAGATAGGTCCGCAGATCAACCGGAAGCTCAGCCTCGGCGCAGAAAGTGGTGTTGGAACATTTCTGAATCGATGCCGGTAGCTGCTCGGTATTGGTCACGGCAGTCTTGTAAAACTTAGTCGAGCGTCTTTTAACTTTGGTCACTACAGTTTCATCCGCACGTAACTCTTTTACGATTTTCTTATTGTAGCGCGACTGTTTTTTGACGCTGACCTGCATTTTGCCAATCAACGTGGAAACTTCCACTTCCTTACAACCTAAGTAGGACTGACCGTCACCACCGCACACCCCGCAGCGGTCAAACTTGGCAGTACCACCCGGCGTACCAGCGCAATCGATGTGCATGCACGAGCTCCCATCACCACCGCACACCCCGCAGATGTCAAGCTCGGCCTTACCGTTTGGCACTCCAAAACAGTCGAGACACGACTTGCCGTCGCCGTTACACACTCCGCAGACGTCAAACTTAGCCTTGCCGTTCGGCACTCCTAAGCAATCAAGGCATGACCTGCCGTCACCGCCACAAACGCCGCAGACATCCTTTTTGATGCTCAAATCGCAGCCACACTCGCCGGGACCGGTGCCACCACACACACCACAAGAATCCTTTTTGATACTCAAATCGCAGCCACACTCGCCGGGACCGGTGCCACCACACACTCCGCAGGAATCCTTTTTGATGCTCAAATCGCAGCCGCACTCGCCGGGACCGGTACCACCACACACTCCGCAGGAATCCTTTTTGATGCTCAAATCACAGCCGCACTCGCCGGGACCGGTGCCTCCACAGACGCCGCACACATCAAACACCTTTCCGCTCATAGAAACGTCATCACAGCCGGGGCAAACCAATATTCCCTTCCCGGGAACTTCCTGTGGGACTTCGTCACAGAGGCCGTCAGTCCGCAGCCTGCCGATACTCAAATCCTGGGCTTCTTCTTGCGGGCGCACATGCATTATGATCGTGTTCACGCGTTTCAAATCAGCGACTCCTACCAACGCTGCAAAATCGATTGTTGAAGTAGTCACAGGAGTACCCCCGCTTACGATCACTTTGGCTTGTGAAAAGCCGTTAACTGTATCGAATATCTGAAGGGTGATCTCCACATCACCGTAATCTACAGCGGCCCCTTCGAACTCAAACTTCTGCGCACCATCTACTAAGAAGTCCACACCGCCCAATCCAGCACCATTTCTGTTCCATACAACCAGCGCCTCGCTGAACCCTCCAACGTCTTGAGAGTAGTTTAGCTCTCCCGCGCCGACTTCTACGCCTACTGTCGGCTGCTTGAGCGAATCAACGCGTACGGTGCGTAAACCCCCAATGGCCGTCGCAGACGCAACCGTGTGCATGACGGTCTTGGGCCGAGCCGAGAGGTCGGTATTCAAAACCTGCACGGTTTGGTTACCATTCTCAAAATCATCAATTGTAATCGCAAACGCCGCAGTCGAAAGGAAACAACAAACAACGGCACAAAGAAGGGAATAAGCGACTCTCTTCATAGTAAACCTCTCACGCAAAACAAATACGGTCTCAAATAAAAACCAAAACTCCCACCAGCGGTAACACGCAATCTTGAACTTGGCAATAACCTATTTCTGCATTGCCATTTTTTTCATAAGTTAATCAGTATATTACCCCACTTCACCAACCCCATCGAAAAGATCTCCCATCGAAACAAACAACCCCCCAATCAAACACCCCCTATCAAACATAACTACCAAACAAACAGCACCACCCCCGATCACTTCCCATAATCAAACAGCCACCCCCACGCGCCTACCACATAGCACCACCACTCTCACCATCCCCGACCACTTTCTCCGGAGAAAGTAAATACCCAAAATCCCAAAAACCGCCACCCACTCTACACGCACCGGCCCAATCAAACCGCGCCCCCGGCCTAACCCCCCGGCTACACAGCCACACGGCCCATCGCGATTTGCACCACCCCTCGCAGCCGCGCCCTCAATTTACTTTTTACTTTCTCCAGAGAAAGTAAACTCCAAAAACCACCATCCACTCTACACGCACCGCCCTGGTCGTACCGCTCGACCCCCCTTACCACC
>JAAYZI010000237.1 GCA_012514925.1 Deltaproteobacteria bacterium
ATTTGCCAACCCTTTGCGCGAGATATGCATATGCGACAAGGCCAATATTAGGTTGTACCAGATTGGATGACCTTACGTTTTATATGAAGAAATTTAACATTGTCTGTGTGATTAAATACCGGCTGGTACAGGTGGATGAGAGACATATTCACTTTCTCTGGAGAAAGTAATATTCACGTAATCGGATACGATGTTTTTACCCTTCCTCCCCTTAAAAGGGGGCCCCTGAGGGGGCTTCTCCTTTTGCTCCAATGCTACTCAGCCCTTACTCAAGCTTCACTCAGGCGAGAGAGCTTTCAACCAGCCTTTTTTAGGACTCCGCCAAAAGCGACTCGGTAATGCCCGGGCGCGGAGTGTGCGCCGCTAATGACGGCTCCTGGTCAGAAGGGATACGACTGCTCAAATCTTGGACTAACGCCCTCGCTGTGGAGTAATCCCGGATGGGCGGTGCCGCAGAATCAGCTGTTTCGGCGGGTGCCTCAGTCGGCTCAGGTCTCTTAGTTCGTTCCAATGAATTAGGTCTTAAAGTATCCAGCGGCCTCACACCACTTGTACTGCTTATGGTGCTCATAGATCCTCCTTAAAAGTAAGCTAATTGCTCCTCTTTACCACTTGTTTACCACTTGGAGTTAAGACTAATGTCGGTTGTTCTAACGCCCGCATTTGGAAAGGATGCTGCTTTTACAAGGGCGTACGCTCTGATCTGAGCTGCTGATACAGTCCCTCGCAAAGAAGGTCCATCTTCCGTCCTCTTCTCCACGCAAATTTTCTGCGCATGCACTCTCAATCCTTCTCTGCGTACCTAGGATCTCGACTGTTTTACGAAACTACATAAGCATTCACGCCAAATTAACTTAAAAATTCTGGCGAGAACCGCTATTTTTGGAGCAAATATTAAGTGGCTGACACCTACCCCAACCACCTATATTTTTTAAGAATACTGAACCAGTGACGAAACCACCAGCATCAAACTCCTGGAGTGAATTTTTAGGGTTAATTTTGGCACAGTTTTGGAGTATACTGCGCTCATTATGAAACACACACTTCTTCCCGATCATAAGCACCAAAATGAAGCGAAGTTGTGTGAGGAACCTATGGTTCGTCACAATACCCGGGGCATCCTGACCAAGCAGGTAACGGTTAGCAGTGAAGAACCCGCCGCGACGGCTCTTAAACGTGAATCCGGTCTTAGGCAAGAGTTGCCCAAGATATTTCACAACTGCCCGCTTTAACGAGGTGTCGGCTGTTTTATTCTAACAGGCCTACTCTAGCTGGCCTGCTCTGTGTCGGACACTGTCCGCAAGGGGGGTTTCTGTCGATTTAGGCTAATGTATCCGAACTAATATATCCGCGCTAACAAATTGCACGGCGACAAACTAAAACTCTCATCCCACGCAGGTATAAGCACCACCTGATCTTGGCGCGCAGCGGAAAGATCTTCGCCCCGAATAGAGCATAGCCGCCTTAATTTAAATAACTGACGCGCCCCTTGAAACGGCACAAGCTCCAACTCCTGGTTTACCCTGAGCGGCTCAAACAGCCGCACCAGCGCTCCACGCTCACACTTTTCAAGCACTACTCCAACCATACAGCGGGAAGCGTTATCGGTTGTGCTGCCACCCGAATTGCACACCGATTCTAAACCGGCAGGCCGGTTTAACGACCCCGTGCAAAAGGGCCGGTGCGGAACGCTCGCTAATTCAGCCTGGGCCTCACACAACATCTTCTCCTCCCAAGCATCGCTGCAAGCGGCATCGATCAACCGCCGGTAAGCGCGGCAAGCCGCGGCCACATAGAGCAGTGACTTCATGCGCCCCTCAATTTTAAAAGCGTCCAAACCATGCCTGGCAATCTGCGGAAAGCACTCCGCTGCACACAGATCTTTGGACGAAAGGGTATGTCCTCTCCACCCAGCCTGATCGTAATTGAAACGACAGGAATGTACGCAACCTCCACGGTTGGCGTCCCGCCCCACCGTAAAATTAGAAATCACGCAGCGTCCACCATAGGCCATACAAAGAGCGCCGTGCACAAAGACTTCCACTTCTACACCTACCTTATCCCGAATCCCGGCCGCCTGCAGAGAGCTGACCTCCCGCCCCAAGATGATTCGCTTAACTCCCAACTCCTTCCATAGAGCCGCCGCCGCGCTGTTTAGACAGGAGGCTTGAGTAGAAAGATGAATCGGCAAAGCACTAACGCGCCGCACCTGTCTGAGCACGCCTAGATCCGAAACCACCACCGCATCCGCGCCAAGATCCTCAAGTACTCGGCAATATTCGTCCAAACCACCACAATCTTGATCGTGTAAAAAAGCGTTTAAAGTCACGTACACCCGCGCGCCCCTCGAATGCGCAAAGGCGATACCAGACTGCAACGCAGCCTTACCAAAGTTGTCTGCCCGGGCGCGCAAACCATAAACATCTCCGCTTAAATAGACCGCATCAGCCCCATAAAGCAGCGCCGTTTTTAGCTTAAATGGGTCTCCTGCCGGGGCCACAAGCTCAGGTTTTTTGCAGGAAGTTTTCATGAATATTGTAAGTGCTTATCAAAACTGATATTTTACCAGCGGGTTTATCAACGAAGGCACACCATGAATAACCATAACTTAAAGCGCAAAGGTATAATTCTCGCTGGAGGATCCGGCACCCGACTTCATCCTGCTACACGCTGCGTAAGTAAGCAACTCATTCCGGTCTACAATAAGCCTATGGTGTACTATCCTCTCTGTACTCTGCTCCTCTCCGGAGTGAGAGACATCTTGGTGATCACCACCCCCCAAGACCAAAGCGCATTTCAGCGCCTACTTGGCGATGGAAGTTGGTTAGGGGTTAACATTCAGTACGCTGTGCAAGACTACCCCGGAGGATTGGCGCAATCATTCATAATAGGCCGGACATTTGTCGGCTCAGATGCAGTGGCGCTGGTGCTTGGAGATAATATTCACTATGGACATGGTTTACCTGAAATGTTTAATGCCGCAGCTGAGCGGAAACATGGTGCCACAGTTTTCTGCTATTTTGTTAAGGACCCCGAAAGGTACGGAGTGTTGGAGTTTGACCCTAATGGGGCACCGCGAAGCATTGTGGAAAAACCCACCCACCCACGCTCACCTTACGCCGTAACCGGACTGTATTTTTACGACAATCAGGTGCTGGATATCGCCGCTGCTCTAAAACCTTCGCCCCGCGGTGAATTGGAGATAACCGACGTCAACGCAGCCTACCTCAAAGAGGGAAAACTCTTCGCCGAAAAAATGGGACGTGGAGTGGCCTGGTTTGACACCGGCACATACGCTTCACTGCTGCAGGCTTCGGTTTTTGTGCAGTCGATTGAAGAACGCCAGGGCTTGATGGTGGCTTGCCCCGAAGAGATCGCCTTTCGCCGCGGTTACATCGGCGCGGCGGACTTAGAGAAGATGGCGGAAACTCTTCGCAACAACAGTTACGGACAGTACTTGCTGCGGCTTCTGAGCGAAGAGACCTAAGCTGGCTGCATGTAGGGTGGATGTGAAGATCGCCTTAATCAAAAACGGCCTGTTAATGCTAACACGCCCCTGGCTTTGGAGCGTGCGGCCGCTTTGCGAGCAGGACCTCAATCCCGATCCATTCGCGCAGTTTGAACGTTGGTTTAGGCGTGCGCGCCGTAGTCTATCTCTTGAGTTCCCGGAAGCGATGTGCCTCTCAACAGTGCGGCCGGATGGCTTTCCCGATGGCCGCCTAGTACTACTAAAGGGGTTTGATCATAACGGCTTTGTTTTTTATACCAACACACTCTCCTCAAAAGGCCGAAGCCTGGCTGAACAGCCGAAGGCTGCTTTGACTATGTACTGGGAGCCGCTTCAACGCCAGGTGAGGATTAGGGGTACTGTCCAAACCGTAACAGCAGACGAAGCGGATGCTTACTTCGCCAGCCGTCACCGTAGCAGCTGCATCGGAGCTTGGGCGTCACTGCAAAGCGAACCGCTGCGCGAACGAGCAGAGCTGGAAAAGCGGGTCTTGGAGTTTAAACAGCGCTTTAAAGGCCAACCCGTGCCAAGACCCCCGCATTGGAGCGGATACCGATTAAAGCCAGACGAGATTGAGTTTTGGCAACTAAGAGCAAGCCGTTTGCATGACCGTTTCGTCTATACCAAAAACGAACAGGAGAAGTGGCAGATCCAGCGGCTCTATCCGTGATGAAGTGCCTCGAAAACGCCTATTTCCCAAGAATCATGTGTATGGCACGACAGGCGTCAGTCGTAGTAAAGATGCCCAAAAAGTGCCCTTCTCCATCGGTAATAAGCGCGTAGTCCTGCTTTCCCAAACTCATATCGTAGGCCACCTTGGAGAGAGGGATATCAGCTTGCACGATATAGGGATTTCTATCACAGAAATCGCCCGCTTTTAGAGCAGTGCGCAGATTCTCAGAAATGGTGGATAGGGCTTTGACTTCTCGCTCGCATAGGACCCCAACCAACTCTCCGTCTGAAACCACTGGAAGATGGCGCAATTTACGAATAGACATAACCTGTAAGGCATCATTAAGCGATACAGCCGCGTTAATTGTGTGCGGACAGGGCGTCATAACCGCATCGATACGGTACTCTTCCGGCATATCCCCTCTACTAAACCATTGCGGACATCAATCCTAAAGTACGCCAGCACCCTGTACTACAAAAGGCCTATTTCCAGTAAGTAATCATATTCGAACCGGACGCGACTCACGAACTCAGCACCCCGGCAGACAAACGGGCAACAGAGCAGGAACGCCTTCTTTACACAGGCTAGTACTTTATACGACAAACGCCGAGCAGACTTACACGAGCCGATGCGGTTTGTTACTATTAGCCTCTAAGCTCTCTTTCCGCTTCGAGCCAGTTCTCAAGCTCTCCTCCTGGTCGACGCCCCTTCCTATTCCAGATCTCCCAGGCTCGTTTTGCGATCTCATCCGAGGTGGGATTCTTTTTTGGACTAGGTCTGACAGGTGAAGGTGTTCTTGAAGTCGAAACGCTTGTCTTGGTCGCCAAAGAACCAACCATAAAGCGACTTCCTACCTTTTCTTTGCTGTTTTCTTCGCTCTTTCCTAAAGACATAGCTCCCTCTAAATACTCAAAAAAAAATTTATATCCGCGTTGCCCGGCCAA
>JAAYZI010000238.1 GCA_012514925.1 Deltaproteobacteria bacterium
ACCACATGCGGCACAAACCACGGGCTTTGCAGCGCTGGCATCAAAACGCGCTCCAACATCTCTGGATAAGCTAGATTCAACCCCAGAAACAGCGCCGCCATAGCAAGGGAACAACTCTGTAACCAAAGAATGCGCCAGTAAACGAACCCAATCACCCCGGTCAGAGAAAGTAATAAACTGTACCAGAGTCTAGTCTCTCCAATCGTTCGAAGCGGAGGGTGGCCCAGCTCCAGCCACAGCAAGCAGATGAACAAACCAAGCGTCAACACTCCCGCCCACACCAAACCTCGGCCCAAACGGCACACTTTCCTAGGACTGAAATGAAGCAACAACGACCCTACCAGCCAAAGTAGCATCACCAGCGGAGCAAAATACTCGAGCTTAAGTTTCACCGGGCTACTCCTCCAAAAAGACTTTTCTGTCTAAGCAGCTGGAGGGAACCCGCCATCAACATAAAAATGCCCGCATAAACCACAGGCAACCAGGGATCTCTTACGACTTCAATTCCACTCACTCTAGAGTGAGCTCCTGCGCGCACATCATAACTAGCCTGGTAGAGCTGCCATCCTCCCAACTTACCTGGATGGTTAACCTCCACCACAATATCTTTAACTCCTTCTCCTGCTCCCAGCTTCACCTTTAGTTCAGAACGGTACTGCCGCGGCTTTGGTGCCTCAAGCAGCAGCGTCTCCCGCTCGTTCAAAACCAGGCTCTGCGCGGATGTGTTGGTTCCGCGCGTACAAACCCAACCAGAAACTTGCTTGGAGGTGGTGTCATTTATGGCACTGACCCTCGCAGCCGACACCACCCCTAAGCCGGAGATCCCTACAAAACCGCCTTCTCCGTCCTCACGCGCCTCTTCTAGGAACTCGTCTATGCTTACGCGCCAATCTCCCAGTTGCAGCTTTCCTGCCGGAAGCACAAATCTCGATTGCACGCGTTTAGGAGCTAGCTCTCCAGAACCGGTCTTAAGAAGCGTTAATTCAACTGGAAAGTGATCTATCGAAAAAGAATTCAGCTTAAGCGCAAACGGCAAAAATATGCTGCGCCCTTGCTCATCCCTGGCCCTGTTAACGAAGTTTTCGTGGGAAAGCATTATCATGCCGCGGCGAAAATCTCCTGCTCCAAAATACATCCCGTTTATAATCAAAAATAATCCGAGGTGATTCAGCAAAAACGGAAGGTTTTTAAGACGAAACGGCCATAGACGAGAGAGCACTGTAAGACCAAGGCAAGTCATAAGGATTACTCCCGCCACAGCAAATGGAAGACTGGTAGTAATCTGAGAGAGTTTCAGCAAGGCGGCGATTCCGCCCACCCGATCCCCCTGCGGCACGATTCCTGCGATAATGCACAACGAAAAGAACATCGCCATAGATGCCAACGCTAAGGGGATTTTTGTTAGAGCTTTTATGACGCTGAAACGGGGCTTAAGAAAGTGCAGCAACAATAGGGCGCAAATAAACGCAGCATTAAGCGCCCCATTAAGTGGCCAAGATGGCATGACTAAACCATCGCCACCCACCAGCACCTGCGCCACAAAAGCCAGGAGCATAGTCGCGCCAATTAGCAGAAAACTTTTTTTGTAAGACCACACAATAAAGCGCTACGCGTTACAAAAATCTCCCCTCACGGCGCTAATGGCTGTTAAGGAGCAGGGTGCCTATAATACCGCCAAATCTTAGACCAAACCTTGGAATAGACGGTTCTTAAGATGCTTTGCCTGAGCAGCAGCAGCCGCATGTGTGCGGAGCTTTTTGTTGTTGCTGCCAATTAAAAACCAATGTCTGCTTAAGGTCTGGATGCAAGCTCCGTGAGATTGGACAATCTAAGGCAGTACGTTCCAACGCCTGACGGTGCTCAGTGGAGAAGCTTTCGCCGTGTGGAAACTCAAAGGTAACTTTAATCTCCGCAATCCGTCGCGAATTAGTGTCCATGGTTTTTTCAACCGCAGCAGTTGTGCCTTTAAGGTCAAGGCCGTGCCGACGGGCATAAAGATCCATAATCGCCATCATACAAGCTGCTGTTGTAGCTGCCACCAAATCTGTAGGCGCAAAAGCCTCGCCCTTACCTTGATTGTCTTTAGGGGCATCCAACTCAATCGTGCTGCCGGTAACCAGATGCAGCGCCTCATTACGAAGGTCTCCTTTATAAGTCACTTTAGCAATCATACCCCATCCTAATTAAATAAATGTTAAAACATCACCCTTATGTTTTACCCACTTCCCGCGCCCCTTACAAGCAGCGTAGAATTGCGAAAATAGCCCCTAAGGCAAGGGCTTTTACTTAAGCCACAATGTTCGTAGACTGTATATAATCAATTCCATGATCAATTACACAATCAATTCCCCGCGCAAACGGTACTGTATCCGCCCACACGAATTTTACTTTCTCCAGAGAAAGTGAAATGAACTCCGCGCCGAAGTGAAATTTTATCGCCCAGGCTAAAAACGAAATTGCATGAATCAATTGCATGATCAATTTCATGCGTGAAGGGGCTGATACTGCTTACACGAATATTACTTTCTCCAGAGAAAGTAATATTCACCTGAACGCTTACCCCACCTATCTTATGTGACAAAGTTGCCGTACTAGCTTCGTAGGCGGCATAACATCCTCTTCTGCTCAAACCAGTTATGGGTCGACCTCTTGTTGAAGAAATGGTTCCTTAATCAACAACAGAGGGTTGTTAACGAACAGTCGTTCGGTAAATAGTCAAAAAAATTCGCGGAGGTTTTCTTCGGGGGACTTTATGAAGTGTTTGTTGTATGCGAAACGTGGCATATAATAAGTCCGAAAGACGTGCTTTACCTGGAAAAGCGGGAGGGAGCATGAGATCACAAAATTGTACACTCAGAGAGAGAACAGAAGCTAAGATGTCGGCTTTAAGAGCCACCGATCCGACCAATGTTGAAGAGATGTGGCGTCAGATTGCAAACCTTGATTGCGCTTGTTTTGAAAGCTTCATAGACTCCGCTTCCCTAAGAGAAAGTTCTTATGATGGGCACAGGGTTACAGCCGGAGATATCGGTGCCCAAACAGGAGCTGGTCTTGAAACGTCAAATGAACATGGAGTGATCAACAAAGGCAATGGTTTTTCAGAAACCATGCATAATGGAAGAGCCCAGCAGGGTAAAAACGAGAGGGAAGATAGGATGGGAGAAGGCTCCCTGTCTTTAGAAGACAGAGCATCCCAAAAAGAGGAGAAAGCCAAGCCCATAAACTTATCGCTTCATGAAATTAATTTAGCAGACGCTTCTATGCCATCATTTCGAGATGACTTTGCGATAAGTTTTTTATCGTCATCTAGTTTACTCTCGGATGAATCTAGTATTGGACAGTCGAAAACGGGTTCATCGGTTGTGTCTCAAGCCGCCGGAGAAGGGTTAGGAAGCACGGTAATGATGGCCGAACCAGCCTTTTCGGGACCTGGTGGACCACCTCCCGGATATTTTGCCGCGCTTGCCGCAGATGATGCCAATAAGAGTGGGTTGGCTAAGCTCAATGGCGGAAAGTTCGATGATGCAGTAATCGATTTTGAGCGAGCGGTTATGCTAAATCCACTAAATCCCGAATATGTGGAGAATCTTTCCAAAGCTAATGCAGGCAAAGCGATAAAGGACTCACAGCGCGCAAGGCAGCAACAAGAAGACTCGCAATTATATGATCCAAGGAAAATGACATCGGAAAGAAGGGCGACTTACGAATAATATTTGTACCCAGCGCGATTATTCGTGAAATTAATGTCCGGTAACACGAATTTTACTTTCTCCGGAGAAAGTAAAATGAAAGTGAAATTAACCCCGCGCCACCGCCCAGGCTGAAAACAAAATCGCATGGTCAATTCCACGCGTAGGCGGCACTACATCCGTTTACACGAATTTTACTTTCTCCGGAGAAAGTAAAATGAAAGTGAAATTAACTCCACGCCACCACCCAGGTTGAAAACAAAATTGCATGGTCAATTTCACGCGTAGGCGGCTCTGCATCCGTTCACACGAATTTTACTTTCTCCGGA
>JAAYZI010000239.1 GCA_012514925.1 Deltaproteobacteria bacterium
CAATATTTAGGTCGTAGCAGATTGGATGACTTTACGTTTTATATAAATTTACTTTCTCTGGAGAAAGTGAAATTAATTTCGCGCCACTGCCAGTCACCGCCAGCCGTCACCAGAAAGGTTTTGCTAACCTGGGCTTTAAGGCCAATATTTAGGTCGTACCAGATTGGATGACCTTATGTTTTATATGGGGAAATCTAACATTGTCTGTGTGATTAAATACTGACTAGTGCAGGTGGATGGGGGACATATTCACTTTCTCCGGAGAAAGTAAAATTCATGTAGGCGGATGCTTTTAGACACTATCCAAGGAAAAATCTAAGTAAATTCAAGGTTAATAAACTCTTTCCGAGATGAATGTAAATCAGAAGCAATCTCCCTTCCTCGTCCGACTAGAGATAGAGGCTTGGTGTCTGGAGGAAGCGGAAATGGCAGATTTCTATAGACCGGCGGTTAATAACAACACTGCGGTGGACTTACGTAAAAATGAGGTTACCCAAGAACAGGACTTTTTTGCTGGGAGCAGTTTTAGCGCAACTTCATTAAGGTCCGCCTTGCAGGATCATGCTCCGACCTGTGAGATCAATGGGTCCCGTTACGCCGCGGCTATTTTAATTCCGGGTGTTACCGCCATAACTGCACGTAGCGACATCTATCTAATTGGCGGCAAAGAAAGCGCGGATGTTACCCTACATTACGATAATGGCGTCACGAATTTTGACGGATTCCCCATGCTCTCGATTAAGCCTCAGCGCTTTAGGGACAACTAGATTCGTAACCGTTCACCATTACACAACTAAGAAGAGATTAAAAACAGCTTGACATATTGTCTCAGTTTTGAGACAATATGTTTTGTAAAGGACGCTATATTTCACAGCAAGGCTATTGAGGCTTTTAGAGCATTTCCCTCTGATGTGAGAAAAGAGCTAGGAGAAGCCATCAGGAGCCTACAGCGAGGATTGAACCTTGGAATGCCTCTTTCGCGTCCAATGCCGACGGTCGGTGTTGGAGCGTCCGAGCTTAGGGTTCGTGATCGTAGCGGAATTTATAGGTCGTTTTATTATACGAAGAGCAGACGCGGTGTTTTGATATTTCATGCCTTCGTTAAAAAAAACCAGAAAACGACCAAAAGAGACATAGAACTTGGCAAATTAAGGCTTAGGGAGATGTTGTATGAAGAAAAAGAGTAATTACACAAAGGTTAAAACTGCTGATGAGCTTGCAGACGTCCTTGGTTTGTCAAAAGAAGACGCTATTGAAATGGAGTTAAGAAGCGATCTTAACGCCAAAATTATAGAGGTCGTGAAAAAGAAAAAGTTCACCCACGCGACCGTGGCCAAACTTGCACAGACGTCACGCTCTCGGGTAACTGCTTTGCTAAACGGCAATACCCATAACGTCTCTACCTCGCTTATGATTAGGATTTTAGCTGCCCTCGGGGTGCGTGTAAGGCTTTCTTATATTCCCATTAAAATTGCGGCGTAAGTTTGTCCCGTTGGCCAGTATCAGACGTCTAGTTACTAGAAAAGTGGTAGCAGCTTTTAGGGGTGAAAACACTATCCGTAAATATTACTTTCTCTGGAGAAAGTGAAATTTTACCGCCCAGGCTAAAAACAAAAATTGCATGATTAATTCCACGCGTGAACGGTTACCGGATACTTAGATTCACTCAGCGATAAAAAACCCTTGGGTCCACTGCTACGTATCCGCTCACGCCTGGATCCCAAATGCGGGTTTCAAAGTGTAGGTGCGGGCCACTGGCGTTACCGCTCTCTCCCACATAGGCTAACAGATCTCCGCGATCAACCCGCTCGCCGCGGCTTACGCGTAGGCGGCTGTTATGGCCGTAAACCGTAAGAATATGTTCTCCCCGCACGATCACTAAATTACCGTACCCCCCGCGCCGACCACTGAAAATCACCCTTCCCGCGTGCGCGGCCAAGACCGGTGTGCCCGTGGGTGCTGGAAGGTCGATCCCTTCATGAAAGGAAGACCAACGCCAATCAAACTTCTAACTGATACGGTTATTTTCTTGGGGCAGCGGCCAGACCATCTGACGTATATGCCTTTGGGCGGGACCCAGCTTTACCATGCGAAGCGCCGGAGCGCGCGCGGTCTTAACCGGCAGATTGGTCCCCCCGCCCACAGCGCTTCGATTTTTGGCGTGGCGCCTATAAGACTGAGTGCCGACCGGTACCTTAAGGTTCTGGCCAACATGCAAGTTTCTTGGATCTGAAATTCTATTAACGCGGCGCAGCTCCTCCACCGACGAGCCGAAACGTTGACTGATCATGTAGAGAGTGTCTCCGCGCTTAACGGTATATTCTAGGCTGGGGTTGGTCTGGGTGCCGCCGATGTAGCACCCGCCTGCGCTGATAACCAGGAGGAACGCGCACACCCAATCAATCAGGACTATGCTCGCTCTGCTTTGCATCCCATCAACTTCAAGCAAACATGTCGGGGCGGGGCGATTTTCGCGGCGGCTTTTCTTTAACTTAGGGCCCCCAAAATTACGGCCCCTCAACTACTGTGCCTCAACGAAATTACATGGCTCCAGTTGATAAAGTGTGACCCCGCCGCCTTTAGCTTCCCAGAGGGTCAAAATTTGACCGCGCTTATCTCCAATCGGAGCCACCATGCGCCCGCCCGGATTCACCAGCTGTGATACCAGCTCCGGCTCAACCGTTTCAAAAGCGGTTGAAACGACGATGGCGTCATAGGGCGCATGCTCCGGCCAGCCGCGTCGGCCGTCGGCTCTGCGGATCAGAATGTTCTGATAGTTCATGCTGTCTAAAAGCTTACGGGTGCGCTGCGCGAGAAGCCCCACAATCTCCACCGCAAAAACCTGCGCTCCCGCAGCGGCCATCACGGCGCTGGCATAACCACATCCGCACCCCACTTCTAAAACCCGCATATCACTTCGTAGGCCAATCAGGCCTAACATGCGTGCCACGGTGGTAGGTTTTGAGATGGTCTGCCCATAACCAATTGGCAGCGCGGTATCTTCGGTAGCCCGGGTATTAAAGGCTTCCGATACGAACTTATTACGTGGTACCGCCGCAAAGGCGTGCACCAAGGTATCTGCCGTTTGCTCGTCAATAATACCGGCTTTCTCGACTACCTCCTCCGCAAAACGGAGACATGCTTGAGATACTATCTTCCTCTTCGGGGTTACCACCGCTTCTCACCTCTGATTGAAATGTCACGACACCCCTACTTTGAAGGCATCGCAGCCTAAAACGCAATCCCCTTTGTGACACGCCTACATTTATAATCCCAGCTTGATAAGCCCCGCATTCTGAGCAATTATCTGTAATGCTTCTGGTTTAAGTGATGCAACAGGACAGTTCCGGCGGATCACTAAGTGAAAGATTATTATAAGATACTTGGATTAAGCTCGTCCAGCTCGGAGGGTCGCATTCGGAGGGCGTACCGTACTCTAGCGCGGCGTTACCATCCTGATGTGAATCCCAATAGTGACTCCGCTGACAAATTTAAAGACATTGCTGAGGCCTACCGCGTGCTGGTTGATCCGCTAGCGCGGCGGGCCTATGACGCCAAATACAACGATCACCTTAAGAACGTCTCCAACGCTAAAATTAGGGCCTATCAACGAGCCGCCGAAAAAAGGGCCGCTACCGAGAAGTACTTTGAACAACAAAAACGCGATATCGCTGCAATCAAAGCCTGGCAATCTGTGGTTCATGAAGGTAAGGGATTCTCTCGTATTAAGGCTCTAGTCGACTGGACGGTTAAACAGTACCGCGTGATTAAGGGCTTTGGCGTCTGGTTGGTCAAGCGCGTGACGCAGCTCTTTAAAGAGCGTACAGTCCCACACTCAGACGTGTTCAAGGTCTCGGTGATTGAGGTGCCGGTCACCTTCAAAGAAGCGGTATACGGAGCTAAGAAGCAGATCTCAATTGATGAGCCCGAAGGTCCACGGAAGATCAAGGTCGTCATTCCTCCTGGTGTGCAAACTGGCACGATTGTGCGCCTTAAATCCTCAAGTGCTCCAAAGGAAGAAGTAGTATTAGTGGTGCGTTTGGAGAAGCATCCTGCCTTAAGTATCGATCAAAACGGTCTTTGCGTTGAGATTCCGATTACAATCAACGAAGCCGTAAGTGGTGCGACTATCAAGGTTCCAGGCTTAGATCAGGAACTGCTGGTGAAGCTCCCCCCAAACACTCAAAGCGGCGCTAAGATCCGTGTAAAAGATAGAGGCATCCCTGGCGGAGAACCCCACGGCGACCTTTTTGTCAGGGTGCTGGTGCAGGTCCCGGAATCAGCCTATGCGGTGGGGCTTAAAGAGAAGAGCGCCGATCTTGATCTCTACTATGAAAAACCAGTGCGCGGGAACCTGCCCAAGTCCCTACTAGAAGAATGGCCATGAGCGCCAACCCTGTTTCCAATGCTTGTGGCTTTCTCGTTCTGAGTGTGCTCTCCCAGATAATTGGGTTTGGTGCGGGATTCATAGCGAGACAGCTTGGTGCCTGGCCGATTCTGTATCTGACAGCTCACGGGCTCGTGGCCATGTTTATGGCTCGCTTCCTCAAACTCCCCAATGCTTGGCAGGTTTTAAACCTAATTTTGCCAGTCGGCGCTATGGTGGCCACGCGTATTTACATCCCCTCCTGGCTGCTGGCTGCAACCGGGTTGCTGCTGGCGCTCATTTACGCTCCGACCTTTTGGACGCGCGTACCCTTTTATCCTACCAGCAGAGAAATGTACAAAGTCATTGCCGCCTCGCTTCCTGAAGATCAAGATTTTCACCTCGTCGATCTTGGCTGCGGCTTTGGAAGCTTGTTGCTTTACCTAGCGCGTGTGCGGCCACGTGGGAAGTTTAGTGGTGTTGAGGTTGGTCTGCTTCCCTTTGCAATTGCAAAGATCCGAGCTACCCTGCTAGGGCGCGGCCGCATTCACATCCACCTAAGAAGCTTCTGGGATCTTCCCTTAAGCGACTATGACTACGTGTACGCTTTCTTGGCACCCCCTCCCATGGCACGGCTTTGGGAGAAAGCCAAAAACGAAATGAAGCCCGGCGCCACACTTCTGATAAACAGCTTCCCCGTCCCTGCAAAGGCCGACACGATCAAAGAAGCCCCAGACCACCGTAAGACCAAGCTTTATTCTTATCAGTACCATTTATAACTACCTAGATATACAGGACTTATCAGAAATATCCAATAATGTGGTGTATTCAGCTGGTTATAAATGGTGCTGAGTAAGCGTTCAGGTGTAGTGAAGTAACCGTTTGCGCGAATATTACTTTCTCTGGAGAAAGTGAATTTAACTCCGCGTTACCGTCAGCCATCACCAAAA